>JANNHC010000751.1:0-2522 GCA_031404215.1 Acidobacteriota bacterium | reverse complement strand
CCGGCCGCACAGAAAGCCGCCACACCATTTACCACCCCGCTCACGCTCGCCGAGATGAGCGGGAAGCAGGCGGTCCTGAACACCACGTTCGGATCCATCGTCATCCACTTGAGACCCGACTTGGCGCCGAATCACGTCGGCTACTTCATGAAGCTCGCGCGTGAAGGCGCGTTCAACGGCACGATCTTTCATCGTGTCGTGCGTCTCGCGATCATCCAGGGGGGCGACCCGCTGTCGAAGGATCCGGCGAAGGCGAGCCTCTACGGAACCGGCGGCCTCGGCGTGCTGAACGCCGAATTCAGCGCTGAGCGCGCCACCCGCGGCGCTGTCGCGGCCGTGCTGCAGCCCAATCGACCGGATTCGGCCGGCGCGCAGTTTTTCATTTGCGTGACCGATCAGCCGCCGCTCGACGCGAAGTACTCAATCTTCGGACGCGTCACCGAAGGCATGGATGTCGTGCAGAAGATTTCGGAAAGCCCCGCCAATGCAGAGGGGCGGCCGACCGATCGCATTGTGATGGCATCGGTCCTGATTCGCGACACGCCGCCGCCGGAGCCGGAGCCGTTCTCCACTGAAACGCCGGCGCAGCTTGCGCAGTACCGCGCGGTGCTCGAGACGTCGACCGGCGCGATTACTATCGAGTTCCTACCCGACAAGGCGCCCGAGCACGTGCGCACCTTCCTCCGTCTTGCGCAAGCCGGAGTCTTCGACGGTACGGCCTTCCACCGCGTCGTCCGCGGCTTCGTGGTGCAGGCCGGCGCCCTCAACACGCGCGGCCCGCTGTCCGAAAAGCAGCAGAAATACGTGCATACGCTCGAGCCCGAGTTCAGCGACGTCCGCCACGTGAAAGGCATCGTTTCCATGGCCCGCGGCGACGATCCCGGAAGCGCGACGACGTCGTTTTTCATCGTGACGGGGGACGCGGGCTCGCTCGATGAGAAGTACACGGTGTTCGGCCGCGTGGTGGACGGCATGCCCGCCGTGGACGCTATTGAGCAGGCCGTCGTAAACGGAGAGACCCCGATCAGCCGTATAGACCTCGTACGCGTCCGAATCGTGCAGCCGGCGCGGTGAACTGCCCGCAGCCGAAAATACTTTCGGTAACCGTGCAACTCAGCAATTCAGTATTCCCTGAGCCCTCAGCCCATCAACTGGAGTCAGCATGAAACCCCGGCATAGACCGACGTCGTCGCTACTCATCGGCGCTACGGTGATTTGGTCCCTGTCGGCGGCGGCTTCGAATCTCGCCTTCGACGACTGGCCCCAATGGCGTGGCCTGAAGCGCGACGGCATTTCCGCCGAACGTGGGTTGCTCAAGGACTGGCCGGCCGGAGGCCCTCCGGTGGCCTGGCGCACGACCGGCGCCGGTACGGGCTACTCGTCGTTTTCTGCCGCGCATGGCCGTCTGTACACGCTGGGCGCGCGGGGCGGCACCGAGTATTTGATGGCCTACGATGCCGCCACAGGCAAGAAGACCTGGGAGATTGAGCACGGCCGGCGGTTCAGCAACGACAGGGGCGACGGTCCTCGATCGACGCCGACGGTTGACGGCGACAGGCTTTACACGTTCGGCGGCAGCGGCGACATGTCGGTGGTGGACGGGGCGACCGGCAAGGTGTTCTGGAAGATCAACCTGCTCGAGAAGTTCGGCGGCTCGAACATTCGGTGGGGATTGAGTGAATCGCCGCTTGTGCTGAGTGACCGCGTGCTTGTCAGTCCCGGGGCGCCCGGCGCATCCATCGTCGCGCTGAACAAGACAACCGGTGCGGTGCTCTGGAAAAGTCTCGGCGACGAGGCGGGATACTCCTCGGCCGTCCTGCACGAGGCCGGCGGAGTTCGACAGGCGATTTATTTTACGGCCCAGCGGGCACTCGGCGTGGACGTCCAGACCGGCAAACTGTTGTGGAGCTACAGCGACGTGGCGAACCGCACGGCGAACATCGCGACGCCGATCGTGCGCGGAAACTTCGTCTTTCTGTCGTCCGGGTACAGCACGGGGGCCGCGCTGCTCGAACTGACGCCGGCCCAGAACCTGGTCACCGCGCGGCAGGTGTATTTCACGCGCGACATGCGCAATCACCACGCTTCGTCGGTTCTCATCGGCGACTACCTGTACGGGTTCTCTGACGCCATTCTGCTGGCGATGAAGTTCGATTCCGGCCAGGTAGCCTGGCGCGATCGCAGCGTCGGGAAGGGGTCCGTGGTGTTTGCGGACGACCGGCTGTATCTCTATAGCGAGCAAGGGGTCGTCGGGCTCGCGGAGGCCAACCCTGCGGGGTACCGCGAGCATGGACGATTCCAGCTGAACGCCGGAGGCGCCCCGACATGGAGCCACCCGGTGGTCTCGAACGGGAAGTTGTTCATCAGGGATCAGGACAACATTTACGCGTACGACGTGCGGCAGAGATAGGTAAACTGCCTCCTTCATCGATTCCCGTCGCGCGCCCGGAAATCGGCCATAATGAAAGGATGGTTTAACGGGGCCAGAGGGCCCCTTGGAAGGGAAGACTGAACGTTTTGGC
>JANNHC010000750.1:0-8936 GCA_031404215.1 Acidobacteriota bacterium | reverse complement strand
GGGGAGCCGCGCAAGTCGGCGACCTTCAAGATCAAGGAGGCGCTGCTCGGCAAAGATCGTGTCGCCGGCGAGCGACCCGGCGCCCTTCGTTTCGCCAAGCCCTACGGACTGGCCGTCGATTCCAAGGGGCGCATTTTCGTGGCCGACACGGAGCGCGCCACGGTATTCGTCCTGGATCCGCCAAACAAGCGATTCCTCTACATTGGGGTTCAGGAGCGACAGATCCGATTCCGGGTGCCAATTGGCGTCGCCGTCGATGGTCAGGACAACGTGTACGTCAGCGACAACGGCCACAAGGCCATCTTCGTGTTCGGTCCCGACCTGCGCTACCGATCGACTCTCACGAAGGCTGGCGACGTGGAGGCCCCGACTTCGATCGCCATCGATCCCGGACTCGCCCGGTTGTACGCCGTGGATACTCGGCGTCACGCGCTCCTCTCATACGACCTCGGCTCGGGTCGCTTGCTGGCGAAGACCGGCGGGAAAGGAGACAAGCCCGGCGAGTTCGGCTGGCCCAGCGGGGTCGCCGTCGGTCCCGACGGACGCTTGCACGTGGCCGACACGATGAACTATCGCGTGCAGGTGTTCGATGGCGCGCTGGGCTTCGTGCGGAGCTTCGGCTCGCTCGGCATGCAGCCCGGCCAGTTCCGTCGTCCCAAGGGAATCGCGGTCGACGGGGACAAGATTGTCTACGTAGTGGACTCCGACTTCAGCAACTTCCAGATGTTCGACGACGAGGGACGCGTGCTGCTCTACGTTGGTTCGTACGGCACGAGCCCCGGGCAGATGATCATGCCGGCAGGTATCGCCATTCCACGGGGACAGCGCCGCATCTACGTCGCCGAGCAGCTCACGAAACGCGTGCAGGTGTTCGAACGGGTCGACCCAGGTCCCGGCCCGCTCAAGTGACAACTCCGGTCGCTGCGACCTTGTGCCTCAGGCGCTGACAAACGCCGGGTGGTATCGAATCGTGCCTGTCTTGCCGGTGAGGATGCCTGGTTCCAGCTCCAGTGCCATGAACACGTCGTCGGGCACGTCGTACTCGCAGCCGAGCGCGAAGCGTGACGCCGGTTGGAAGCCGAAGCGCGGGTAGTACTTCGCATGACCGAGCACAATCACGGCTGCGAAGCCGAGTTGCGTGCAAGCGTCAAGGCCAGCACGCACGAGCGTCGAGCCGATTCCACGCCGCTGCCGCGCCGGCAACACCGCCATCGGTGCCAACCCCATAATCTTCACGCCTGGGTGACCCAGGAGGCCGGCGGGCGAAAAGAGAATGTGGCCGACGATTGATCCCGAATCGTCTGCGACCAACGAGATAAGGGGCGATGCCTGCTCGTGCAGAAGTTCGACGAGATTCGCCTCGGTGTTCGTCTCGAACGCGGCCTGATTGACCGCGCGAACCGCCTCGGCGTCCGTCGGAAGCTCTGGTCGAACCTGCATTAGCGAATCCGCGTTGAGGCGAGCCGCGCCTCGAAGGCAGCCAGTTCGGTGCGATGAAACTGCCGTAACAAAGGTGGGCCGCCTGCCATTACCTTCTGACGTGTTTTTGGACCATGCGCGCCGGGACGACCGCACCGTAGACATTCCCGGCAGCGTCCACCGCCACGCCCTCCGCCGCCGTGATCGGCGTGGCCGCGGGCGTCGCGTCGGGAATGAACGCCGTGACCCGGCCGTCCCTCGCGCTGCCGATCCTGATGCCACGTATCCAGCCCGGATGCACGTCCGGTCCCGACAGCGAGTCGGCCACGTAGAGTGTGTCGCGCCCGTCAATGTACAGGCCTCCTGGCATGCCGAACTGCTTCCACTCGGCGAGGTACCGTCCCTCCCGATCAAAGATCTGCACACGAAAGTTCCGGAGGTCTGCCACGAACAGGCGCCCCTCTGAGTCCATGGCCAGGCTGTGAGGCGTGTCGAACTCCCCGGAACCTGACCCCTTCTGTCCCCACGCCCGAATGAACCTTCCCTCGGCATTGAACTTGACGATGCGAGCATTGGACGCACCGCCATGACCATCGGCGACGAACACGTCGCCGTTCGGCGCAACGAGGACATCTGACGGGCGGTTGAATGCGTCTGGGCCGTTCCCAGGGACGCCGGCCTTGCCCAGCGTGAGAAGCCGCTTGCCTTCTGGGCTGAACTTGAATACCTGGTGGCCCTTCGCCGCCGGCGCGTCCAGGCCATCGGAGGATCGGCCACCCATATGTTACCGTCGCGATCAACATCGATCCGGACGGTCCGCGGAGAGGGCTACCTGTTCTCGAAAGACTGACGCGTCGGTAGAAGCGTACCGGCGCCGTGCCCCGACCGGCTGTCGGAGCGAAGCGCCGGCCGGCTTCATCGGACTCCAGTGCTCGTCGTGGGCGGCACCGACTGCATAAAGGCTAGCAGGTCAGCAATCTGCTCCTGGGTCAACCCGTCGATCAGGCGGTCAGGCATCATCGAGACCTTCGACGTTTGCCGGTCCTTGATCTGCGCCTTCGCAATCTCGATCGGACGCTCGGCCTGACCGGGTCTCAACACGACCTTCAGGGCATCCTCGCGCACGATCAGCCCACTGAAGACCTCGCCCTCTTTTGTCTCGATGATCGTGTTCTGATACTGCTCGGCGATCGTCCTGGACGGCCAGAGAATCGCTTCCAGGATGTCCTTCTTCTTGAAGCGGCTATTGATGGTGGTCAGATCCGGACCGACGCTGGTGCCGAGCGCGCCGAACTGATGGCACGGTGCGCATACACTCGCGAAGTGCACCCGGCCAGCATCGGGCGAAGGACGATGTTGCGTCGGTACGAAGATCTGGTATTCGAGGATCTCCTCACGGGTGACCGTTTCGACGCCTCGTGACCGGACGACCGCCGCCACCCGGTTTGCGCGGCCGCCGCCGCCTCCGGCGACCGGTATGTTGGCGCCTCCGCCGCCAGGTGCGCCGGCAGCCGGCGCAGGAGTGGCCGCCGCATTCTGAGCGCCGGCACTCCGGCCGCGTGTAGCCGCCGGGGTCAGCTCAGCGGCGCTCAGCGGCGCAAATCGCGGGAATGCCTGATAGGCGCGCTGCTTTTCTCCCTCGTCGAGTAGCGCCACGCTGGAATCGAACAGCAGGTTGATGTATCCGCTGAAGCTGGCGCCCCCCCTCCATGCCACGGCCTTGGAGTACCAGTTCATCAACTGCGCGCGCTGCTCCCGCGTCCAGCCGTCCTTGATCGCACGGAGGGCATAGACGTAGTGAATCTGCAGCGGCGAGTTCGTCTCCCCCGGCGGCATAGCCGCCAGAATCTTGCCGATGGCTTCCGGCTGCCCGCAGTACGCCAACGTCCACGCGAGCTCGCGGCTCCAGCGCTCGTCTTTTGCGGGGAACTGGCCGATCAGCAGAGTATGCACCTGCCGGCGCAGCGCGGGGCTCAGGCCGTTTGGCGCTTCCATCGCCGTCAACTGGAATGCGCGCACGAGCCGCAGCTTGTTATCGACGGAGAGATTCGCCTGCTTCAGCATCGCGAGCTGCTTGTCGAAGAGCGGCTGCAGGTCGGCTTCCGACGTCGTGGTGCGGACCAGCGCATACATGCCCTCGATCCCTCCCAGCGGATTGGTCTCCTTCAGCACTCTGTCCTTCCACTCGGCGCGCGGGGTACGCTCCAGCGCCAAACGTCCTGCATAGCGGACGAACCGATCAGTATCATTCAGCAGCTTGTAGATATCAGCCACCGGCGCGAACGTCGCTTGGTCGGCGGACAGCCCCTGCCGCACCAACGCCTCGGCCGCACGACGCCGCACGAACGGATCCGCGTCCTTCAGCGCGGACGCGGCAACGGCTTTCGCGCCGTCATGCGATTGGACGCCAGCCACGTAGACGGCCGCGGCGCGAACTTTCGCGTCCCGGTCCGCAATCAGTGCCCGGAGCAGATCCATGCTCGGGGGGGCACCGTGCCGCTGCAGCATCAGTGCGGCTTGCGCGCGATCCTGCCCGTCCGCCCCCCGGTCACGCGCCAACTGCTCGAGCTCGGTCGCCCACGCGGCGCCCATGGAAGCTTTCACTTTCTCCAGCGCCGCCCAGCCCCAGCTCGAGAGCGACTGCGGTTGCCGGACAATCCCAAGCACACCGGTCGGCCGGCTCGGCGTCGCGGCTCGACCCGTATACCGCACGCGATACAGGCCACCATCAGTCGTCCACCCGCCCGTGCAGAAGTAGATCATCCCGTCCGGTCCGACTTCCATATCGGTGATGTTGAGCGGCTCGCCGTGCACGAATTCGGCCTTGTCGGCACGCATCGCGTACGTCGCGCCGTTCGGTGTGAGCGCCGTGTAGAGCAGCCGGCCGCGCGACCAGTCGGCTTCGAAGAAGTTGTCGTAGAACTCCTTCGGATAGGCGAAGCTCTGATAGAACTCCACGCCCACCGGGGAGCCGCGTCCGAGATCCCGCACGGGTGGCAGCGTGTCGAGGTAGTCCGCTGGAAACTTCCCCGACCCATTGCGCCAGCCGTAATCACCGCCCGGAACCGCGTGCACCGACCGCACCTCGCGATACCACGGCAGATTAATGTCCCACTCCATGTCCGCGTCGAAATTGAAGACTTCGCCCGCCAGGTTGAACGCGATGTCGTAGGGATTTCGGAAGCCGCCCGACAGCAAGGTGTAGTTATTTTTGTCCCGGTTGAGGCGGACGATCGTGCCGCCCGGCGCCCAAACGCCTGCCGCGTGCCCTCTGGCATCGGCGTAGCGCTCGAGGAGCTGCGACTCCTTGCTGTTGCGCAGCGGCGATCCCGGATCGATGAGATCGTCGGGCACGCCCGACATGTTGCCGAGCATGAGGGTCGGCTGCCCGTCCGGGCCGCGCCGGATCGCGTGCGGGCCATGTCCGCCGCTCGTGCCCTTGAGAATGGTCACTCGCTCGAACGTGTCGGCCACATCGTCGCTATTCGTATCTTCCATGCGGTAGAGGCCCATCTGATTGTCTGCGGCGCCCACGCACACGCCGTACAGCGTACGCGCGTCGAACCACAGGCCCTGGCAATTCCTGACCTGGTCGCTGAAGACTTTCTCTGATTCATAGATGCCATCGCCGTCGGTGTCGAGCAGCGTACGTGGCCCACCGCCTTCTTTGGCGAGGACGGGGCGGCCCAGGCTGTCGAACGTCATGTTGATGTAGGAGTCTTCCGTCTTCGTGGGCGGCGTCACCTGCTCAACCACAAATCCCGGAAGCGTCGTGAAGCGGCTCCCGCCTCCCGGCGCCTGCGCCCCAGTCTGCTGTGACGCGGCAGCGATTAACACTCCCACGCCGAAACCGTACCAACGTAGCGTTCGCATCGCATAACCTCCGGGTCGTCATAACTGTTACGGTCAAGTCGTCTTTTTGGGACAACGTACCGCCGATTGAAACAGACAGCCTCCCTACAAGGGGGACGTGAACTAAAGTTTCCTGAGATAAATGTTGCGGAACTCGACCTTCATCGGCGGCCCCACGTGCACCTGGAAGCCGATGAGCCCCCTCATTAAGCGGTTCTTCACATCATCATCGACAAAGATAGAGGTCACGTGGCCGTTGACGATATACACCAGCACGGTGCCGCGCGCGATGATGTGTGCGTCGTTCCAGTCTCCTGGCTTGATGACTCGTTTGAGATCATCGGCGTTCCGCTCGAGGTGGCCGAGGGTCTTCTTGGTGCCGTCGGCTGCCATATAGCCGACCGTGCCGCGGGGCGCAATAAAGCCAGGCCCGTCCTGGTAAAACATCCCGACGTACTCCCCGGCGAAGTCTATGTCCGCCTGGTAGCCCGCGAGATCCCACTTGCCGAGACCTTCGCGTGAAGCACTACGAACATAAATGCCGCTGTTGCTCGCGTTGATCCGGAACTGCGCCTTCAGATCGAAGTCCGCGAGCTCTCCGCCACGCCAGATCAGAAAAGTGTTCTGTCTGGCCGCATTGTCCGCCGTGCTCTGTCCGACGAGCGCGCCATGCTCCACCTTCCAAACCGCGGGATCGCCGTCCCAGTTCTTCATCGTGCCGTCGAAGATGGACTCGAAGCCGACGCGGTCTTCAGGGTTGAGCGGCGCCGGCGGTTGGCCGTCACCTCGCCCCTGGCCGCGGCCCCGCCCTTCGCCGCGTCCTTGCGGTTGTAGCCCGGCTGGTGGCTGGTGTCCAGCGGTCGGCTGCTGCGCGTCGGCGGCAGAAGGTTGCGGCGGGGCGGCAGTGCTAATGCGGCCGGCGGACCACAGCGCAGCCGCAAGCACGGCCGCTGACATCGTTCCCAACCTATTCCTCATGGGCTTCATTCTTTTACTGCTTCAGCCACCCGTCGCGGCACGACGACGTGCCCTGCCTTCGAATCGGCATCAGTCAGGGCTTAACAGCCTGTGGTGAAACTCGCCGAGTAACGTGACGACATACGACGATGGGTCGTCCGAGTCTGACCTCACGCCGGGTCGTTATGAACACCACGGTCGCCACGGGGCGCTGAAAGTTACCTTCCCTGGCATTACCGCATTACCGCAATGGCTTGAGGTGCGTATGCGGTTCGTAGTCTGGCAGTTGATCCCAAGCGAGCTTTTCGTCGGCTACCGGCACGTAACGCTCAGGCAACCCCAGTTCCTTGAGAATGATGTTCCGCGCCATCGGGATGCCCACAGTCTTGTAAAACGCCAAGTGACGATTAAAGCCTTGCCTTCCGAACCCGCAGTCCGTGGACAGGATCAGCTTGTCCGCCGGAATGTGTTTGAGGCACCGCCGAATGCGATCGGCAATCGCATCAGGAAAGTCCCCCTGAAGGGTGCGATGGCTGATGACGCCAACCGCAATTTTCTTCTTGAGCCGGTTTTTGTAGCGCCCGAACAGCGGCAATTCCTTGAAGTCATTTTCGGTGGCTTCGATGGTCCAGACGTCGCCTTTAAGCCGGTCAAGGTAGATCTCCATCGAATTCGCGTACGATTCGTCGCTGAATACTTTTTGCATGTTGGGATTACCCCAGCACGTGTGTATCCAGACCTCGGCATCGTCCAGCCCTTCGACCTCGCGATTGAACGCGTCCACTAGGAAGTCGAGGAGATCTTTCTGGTCGGGACTGTAGCGCGCGATGAAATGCAGCGTCGGCTCTTCTACTTGAATGACCTTGCATCCCGAAGCAACAAGCTGACGCAACTCCCGGTTCATGGCTTCGGCCATGTCCCAGATGAGTTGCTTCTTGTCGTCGAGATTGTAGTTTGGCGTATGGCTGTCGAGGAAGAAGGCGAGGACCTGGGCGGAGCAGGTGCCAAACTTCACTGGCTTCCCGGCGGAGGCCGCCGCTTGTTGGGTGAGGCGCCAGATCTTGGCGTACTCGAGGGGATTTTTGGGATCGTGCTCGACTTTGCCCACAAGGCGAGGCCATCGCCACGTTTTGTAAATCGAGTCCAGCATGGTCCCCACAGGGTACGAGAGGAGCGGCGAGCGGGTCTTTTCGGTCTGCAACTCCTCGTGCTCGAGACCCTTCCACCGCTGCAGCGGATAATGGTGCCAGGACCGCCCGGCTACATCCTCATCGAGGTGATAATCGCCGGTGGTGAGGATATCGAGCCCGGCGCGCGCCTGGTCTGATACCACGATCGCATGCGCGTCGGAGAACTGTTCGCGAAACCACGGGTCCATCATGGCGGTGTCGAGCGGGCGACCCCACAGGCTCATCGTGTACCAGCGCGGTCGTGGCCATGAGCCGGTCACGGTGGCGGGGAGCATGAGGTCTTGCGTTGCGGTGAAGGCCATATCTCTCTCTCCTGAATGTATCGTTACCGTCTGTGGATGGTTCTCCGAGCGCAATGTCTCGAGCCAACGACCAGCACGAACCTCTACGGAGGCGACAGCCCGCGGGAGAGAGTGCGGGCTGCCGCCGCCGGTTGCTCGTTCGGCCGCTCTTGACCGGCCACGCGCATGGGTGGTCGACTAGAACGTGAACCGCGCGCCGAGCTGGATACGCCGCGCGGCAAGCGTGGCGCCCGTCAACCGGCCGAAGTTCGCGTCGGTCTGTTCGCCGGTCAGGAAGTTGAACTGCGCGCCCGTGTCGACACCCGACCATTGAGCGGTGTTGAACGCGTTGTACAACTCGACGCGGAGCTGGAGCCGTCTCGTCCCGCCGAGCGGGATGTTCTTGAAGATCGAGATGTCCCAGTTCATGTAGCCAAGGCCGAGCAGCTCATCGCCCATGGCGTTGCCCAGCCGGAACGGGTCGCTCGGCGGTTTGACGCACTCGGTGCGAAACTGGCGATCGAACGTACGCTCGCTGCGCGGCAGATTCGGTTCGCAGACTATATCCACGCGACTAGCGGTCCCGGCGCCGATGGCGCCGTTGCCGGTCACTGTCCCCGTGGGGACCCCGCTGAACCCGTAGGTGATTCCTCCATAGCTACCGCTGAGGATCGAGGTGATGCCCGAAACCTGCCAATTGTCGAATACCGTCTTCGTGAGGACGTTGTCCCACACCCCGCTGAGATTCGGCACTTCATACGAATAGTTGATCACGAGGATGTGGGGGCGTCGGCCGCCGGAAGTGTAGTTCCTCGCGTGATTGTCCCCGACGTGCGGGTCGATGGTGCCCAGGGCCATGTTCTTGAGCTCGTTGGTGTAGGAGACGCCGAACGCCAGGCCGTCCCCAGCGCGCCGCCGGTTCACTGAGAACTGCAGCGAGTGGTAGTCGGAGTAGCCGCCCGTCGACATCTGGGTGATGTTGGCATAGCCGCGGTACGGTCGCAGGAAGTCGTCCGGCAGCGGCTGCAGCAGGCCCCCGATGACGTTCGTCGGGTCGAGGTTCTCCGGCTGGAAGGTGGTGCCGTGCGACCGCCCGTTGATTTCGCGGTTGATCAAGTTCCGGCGCGCGGCGTTCCCGACGTAGGCCACATCGGCTACCAGGCTGAAGCCGACGTCGCGTTGCATGCCGACGCTCCAGTTGGTCACCATCGGTGCGTCGAATTGCGTCACGTACGTC
>JANNHC010000749.1:0-6097 GCA_031404215.1 Acidobacteriota bacterium | reverse complement strand
AGTCGGGTCCTCTGAACCTCCTCGAGCCTTTCGGTCCATAATAGAGGACGGGCCTATCTGGCCGGGCCGCGATAGACGCGGCGGTACCGAAGGGAATACAGAAAAGTTTTGGCAGACACACGACAGAAGATTGCGGTTTTTATCGACTTCGACAACATCGAGATCGGGGTCAAGAGCACGCTAGGCGTGCAGTTCGACATCGGGGTCGTCCTCGAAGCGCTCCGCGAGCGCGGCGACGTCGTTTCGAAGATTGCCTACGGCGACTGGACGCGCGCGGGGGATTACAGCCGATCCCTCACGCAGCACGCCACGAAGCTGGTCCAGCGCAACCTCACACCTGGCGGCGACAAGAACGGCGCCGACATCAACCTGGCGCTGGACGCTCTCGAGATGGCGTTCACGCACAGCCACATCAACGCGTACGTGATCGTTGGCGGCGACAGCGACTTCATCACGCTCGTCGAGAAACTGAAACAGTACGACAAGCAGATTTTCGTCGTCGGCGGCCGCGCGTTCACGAGCCTCGTGATGCAGCGCAACTGTCACGAGTTCATCGCGTACGAGAACCTGGTCGCCTCCTCGCGCCGTCCCGCCGACCGCGGGCGTCCGAGCGGTCCCGTGTCGTCGCAGGCATCCATCGAGCAGGCCGTGCCGCTCGTGCGGCGCGCGCTCAAGGTCCTGAGCGATCGCGAGGTATCGCCGCAGCTCGGGCTGCTCAAGAGCACGCTGCTGCAGCTCGACTCGACGTTCTCGGAGCGTACCTACGGGGCGGGCAGCTTCCGTGATTTTGCGCAGAAGCTCGCGTCGAAGGGGCATGTCGTGCTTCGCGAGTCGGGCCGCAACGTGCTCGTGGAACTCGCGGAAGGAAGCAGCCTCGTCGAGGAGGCGCGAGCCTCGCAGCCGCCATCGCCGCCGCCGCCGGCGGCGCCTCGCACTCGCGAGGATTCGGGCATGGGGCAGGAAGCCGCCCCGTCAAACGGCGGCGCGCCGGAACCTCGCACCGTGGATGGGATCCGCGAAGTCCGCCGGCTGTTTCAGGCGGCGCAGAACCCGCCGCGCTGGCCGATGTACATCCGCCAGGCGAAGCAGTTCCTGCGCAACGTGGACACGACGTTCGACGAGCGGAAGTTCGGGTTCGCGAGCCTGGTCGATCTGATGCGCGCCTGTCAGCGTGACGGACTGTTCCGGATCGAGCGCGATCGCCAGGGCGTGATGCGCCTGTTCCCCGGCAGCATCATGCAGGCCGCGGAAGGTGAAGAGGACAACCGCGGTAACGTCGCGGAGCCGGCCATTGCGGAGGCGTCCTCGCCGGACTGGACCGCGCCCGAACTCTCGGCGGAGGCTGACGTGGTCGAGGCTGACCTCGTGCAGGAGCTGACCGCACCGGACGGGGTCGTTGACGTGGAAGGCACATCGCAACCGGCCGAGCTTCATCCCTCGGCGGCCCGGACGTCGCGCGGAGGGCGTGGCCGCGGCCGCGGCCGCGCGAAGCCGCAGGACACCGCCCTTGCGCACGGCGACGCGACGCCGGACGGCGATGCCAGGCCCGCCGAGCGGCGTACGGCGCGGAAGGAAAGCGCCGCACCGAAGGCGCGAAAGACCGCGTCGGCGCCGAGATCGCGCGCGCCACGCGCGCGCGCACGGAAGGAAACGCCCGTTTCCTAGTCGGGCTCGTCCTCCATGCCGTCGAACAGCGGCAGGGGCGGGTCCTCGCTTCTGTCCGTGGGATCCACGAGATTGTGCACGCTCACGCCGAGCAACCGGACCGGCCGCTGGCCGGCTTCGGTGCGCTCGAGCAGCGCGACCGCGCGCGCGGCGATGTCGTCCGCATCGCGTGTGGCCGGATCCCGGGAATGACTGCGCGTGATCGTGGTGAAGTCGTCGTAGCGTACCTTGATGGTGACCGTCCGGCACGCGAGCAGTTTTCGCTCGAGCCATGCGGCGCCGTCACGCGCCATCTCGTCGATCTCCATCCGGATGTCTGACAGGTCCCTCAGATCTTCCGCAAACGTATTCTCCGAGCCGGACGATTTCGCCGACTGGTTCGGCTCGACTGGCCGATCATCGATGCCGTCCGCGAGCTGCCGAAGCCAGTCGGCGCTGCTGCCGACCGCCTCTTTCAGGACCGCCGCGCTCACCGTCCGCACGTCCACGAGGCGCTCGATGCCTCGCTCGCGCAACCGGCCCGCCGTCACGGGGCCCACGCCCCACAATGCGTCCACGGGAAGCTTGTGCAGGAACCGCTCGACGCGTCCCGGCGCAATCACCGTGAGGCCGTCCGGTTTTTTCCATCCTGATGCAATCTTCGCGAGGAACTTGTTGGGTGCGACGCCGGCCGACGCCGTCAGGCCCGTGGCGTCCCTGATCTCCGCCTTGATTCGCTGCGCCACGGATTGCCCGAGTGTCTCTCCCCAGACATTCTCGGTGACGTCCAGGTACGCCTCGTCGAGCGACAGCGGCTCGACCAGCGGCGTGACGCTCCGGAAGATCGAGAAGACCGCGTGGGACGCCGCTTTGTACCGCGCGAAGTCCGGCCGTACGATCACCAGCGACGGACACAGCCGCACCGCGCGCGCCATCGGGATCGCGGACCGCACGCCGAACGCGCGCGCTTCATAGCTGGCGGCCGCGACCACCCCCCGCTGCTCGGGGCTGCCACCGACGGCCACCGGCAGTCCGCGAAGCTCCGGCTTGTCGCGCTGCTCGACCGACGCGTAGAACGCGTCCATGTCAATGTGAAGAATCCGTCGAATGGGCACGGTCAACCAGGAGACATCAGGACACTGAAAATGAGCCTAGCACAGCAGTCGATCCCGGCGACTCGGTCTCCGCTGTTGCCGTCGCACAGTCACCTCATTCCGCTCCCCCGGATGCGCCATCGACAGGACGGCTCGTGCCTCCCCGCGAGCCGGGCACGCCGCTGTCGGTCGGTGCCCCGGCCCACATTCACTTCGAGGTCTCGGCGTCGGGGTTCGCGACTCGAATCTTCGAGATCGTCTTCGAGGGTGACCCGTTCGTGACCGCCGGGATGCGCCGCAACCCGGCGTTTTCCGTGCGCGCCGTCGGCGCGGGCGGCAAGGTGACCGAGCGGATCGTGTTGGCGCGTTAGAAAGCCTGCCGCGCCTGCGATACGATCGCAGGCATGCAGTACGTGAATCTCGGCCGAACCGGCCTCAAAGTCTCCCGCCTGTGCCTCGGAACCATGACCTACGGCGATCCCGCCTGGCGGAGCTGGGTCCTTCCTGAAGACGCCGGGCGGCCGTTCATCAAGCGCGCGCTCGAGGCGGGGATCAACTTCTTCGACACCGCCGACGTGTACTCCCGCGGCGTGTCCGAGGCCATCCTCGGCCGCGCCATCCGCGACTTCGCGCCCCGCCGCGACGACGTCGTCGTCGCGACCAAAGTGCACTTTCCGATGAGCGACGCGCCCAACGACGGAGGGCTCTCCCGGAAGCACATCCTGGCCGGGATCGACGCCTCGCTGCGGCGTCTGGGCACCGACTACGTCGATCTCTACCAGATTCATCGCTGGGACCCGGAGACGCCAATCGAAGAAACGCTGCAGGCGCTGCACGACGTCGTGCGCGCCGGGAAGGCGCGCTATATCGGCGCCTCGAGCATGTGGGCGTGGCAATTCGCGAAGGCGCTTTACCTCGCCGATCGCCACGGATGGACCAGGTTCGTCTCGATGCAGAACCACTACAACCTCGTCTACCGCGAGGAGGAGCGCGAGATGCTGCCGCTCTGCGTCGACGAGGGAATCGGCGTCATCCCGTGGAGCCCGCTGGCGCGGGGATTCCTCGCGGGAAACCGGCGCGCGTCAGACAAGGGAGAGACGGCGCGCGCGAAGACCGACGATCTCGCGCACAAGCTGTACTACGCCGACTCCGACTTCCGCATCGTCGATCGGGTCGTGGAGGTGGCGAAGGCGCGCGGGGTGACGCCCGCGCAGATCGCGCTCGCCTGGGTGCTTCACCAGCCGGCGGTCACGGCGCCGATCGTCGGCGCGTCGAAGATGGAGCAGCTCGAGCAGGCGATTGGCGCGCTCGACATTTCCTTCACCGCCGAAGAACTCACCGCGCTCCAGGAGCCCTACGAGCCGCACGCCGCGCGCTGGTGAAAGGCCGTAACATTGTCTTTCCGACAATTTTGTATTGTCCGCGAGAACTTTTGGCGAAGTTCGTCAGAACCGATTGGAAGGCTTGAAGCGCGACTCGGGCGCACGGATAATAGGCGTTTGATTGTAGACTCATCTTCTCAATCCAGGCAGGCGCAGCGTCTAAGAAAGGACAAAAACGTCATGGGCTCCGTTTCATCCGGCGACGCGATCCGCAGCATCAGTCACTACGGGAAGACACTCGGCCAGCGGACCGTCACCGCGGCGGCGAAAAAAATGACGGACGAATTTGGCTCTCTCACCTTCAACGATGAAGCACAGCGCGCGAGGTTGCCGAAGGACGTGTACCGCGCGCTCCGCCGCGCCGTCGCGCAGGGAGAACCCATCGATTCCTCGGTCGCCGACATCATTGCCAGCGCGTTGAAGGAGTGGGCGGTCGAGCACGGCGCCACGCACTACACGCACTGGTTCCAGCCGATGACCGGCATTACGGCGGAGAAGCACGACTCCTTCCTGTCGATCACGGCCGACGGCCGTGCCGTGGCCGAGTTCAGCGGCAAGGAACTGATCAAGGGAGAACCGGACGCGTCGAGTTTCCCCTCGGGCGGCATGCGGTCCACGTTCGAAGCGCGCGGCTACACGGCGTGGGATCCGACCAGCTCGCCCTGGCTGCTCGTGACGCCGAACGGCACGACCCTCGTCATTCCGACCGCGTTCGTGAGCTGGACCGGCGAAGCCCTCGACAAGAAAACGCCGCTGCTCCGCTCGATGGAGTCGCTCTCGAAGCAGGCCATTCGCATTCTCAAGCTGTTTGGATCGCGGGCCCAGCGCGTCCACGCCACATGCGGGCCCGAGCAGGAGTATTTCCTGATCGATCAGCAGTTCTATTTCAACCGTCCCGACCTCATCAACGCGGGACGCACGCTGTTCGGCGCCAAGCCGCCCAAGGGACAGGAGATGGAGGATCACTATTTCGGCTCCATCCCCGAGCGCGTGCTCGCCTTCATGCACGAGACCGAGCGCGAGCTGTACCGGGTCGGCGTGCCCGTGAAGACGCGCCATAACGAGGTCGCCCCCAGTCAGTACGAGGTCGCCCCGATCTACGAGAACGCGAACGTCGCCACCGATCACCAGATGATGACGATGGAGATGATGCGGCGCATCGCGCCGAAGTACGGCTTCGCGTGCCTGATGCACGAGAAGCCGTTTGCCGGCGTCAACGGGTCAGGCAAGCACCTGAACTGGAGCATGAGCGACGACCTCGGGAACAATCTCCTGAACCCGGGAGAAACGCCGCACGACAACATCCAGTTCCTGGTGTTCTGCGCCGCCATGCTGCGCGCGGTGAACAAGTTCCAGGGCCTGCTGCGCTACAGCATCGCGAGCGCGGGCAACGATCACCGCCTGGGCGCGAACGAGGCGCCGCCGGCAATCCTGTCGATCTTCCTGGGCGACATGCTCACCGACATCTTCAACCAGATCGAGAAAGGCGACGCCAAGACGACCAAGTCCGGCGGCATCCTCGACACGGGGGTGTCGGTGCTCCCCAAGCTCCCGCGCGATGCCGGCGACCGCAACCGGACGAGCCCGTTCGCGTTCACCGGCAACAAGTTCGAGTTCCGCGCCGTGTCGGCGAATCAGAGCATCGCGTTCCCGAACATCGCGCTGAACGTCGCGGTCACCGAGGCGCTCGACTACATCGCGACCGAACTCGAGAAGAACGCCAAGGAAGGCAAGAAACTCCAGGCGTCCGTGAAAACGCTGCTGACGAAGCTGATCAAGGATAACAAGCGAATCATCTTCAACAGCAACAACTACGCCGACGAATGGCAGAAGGAAGCCGCCAAGCGCGGCCTCCTCAACCTCAAGACGTCGGTGGACGCGTATCCGGAGCTGATGAAGCCCGACGTGGTGACCCAGGCCAGCTACGATTCGGGGCAAAATGTCATCACGGGCTTTTACGGCGACGGCACGATCACG
>JANNHC010000748.1:0-3384 GCA_031404215.1 Acidobacteriota bacterium | reverse complement strand
GATGTCAGTGAGTGTTGGTGACTCGCGGCGTGGATCGGAGAGGACCGAGTAGTCGCTGCTGTCGAGATAAATGCGGAGGGGACGCAAGGGGTGTTGTGTGTGCCTAACGTTCGAGCACGGCCAACGTAAAGGACCGCGACCTCGGCGCCGTCGCGAGAGACATCAAAGCCGCGCTCGCGAACGTCCCCTTCCACGCAGGGTACCACGCCGAGGTGCTCGGCGAGTACGCGGCGCGCGAAGCCTCGCAGCGGCGACTGCTGACGCTCGGGTTGCTGTCGATGCTCGGCATCCTGCTCGTGCTTCACGCCGACTTCGGTTCGGCCCGGCTCGTCGCGCTGGTCGCGCTGACGCTGCCGTTCGCGCTGATCGGCGGCGTCGCGGCGGCCTTCCTGTCGGGCGGCGTGCTCTCGCTCGGGTCGCTGGTGGGATTCGTCACGGTACTGGGCATCGCCGCGCGCAACGGCATCATGCTCGTCAGCCACTACCGGCACCTTCAGGAGGTCGAGGGCGTGACGTTCGGCGAGGAGCTTGTCATCCGTGGCGCCGAAGAACGCCTTGCGCCGATCCTGATGACGGCGCTCGCGACCGGGCTCGCGCTGGTGCCCATCGTGGTCGGCGGCAGCCGATCGGGGCAGGAAGTCGAGCACCCTATGGCCGTCGTCATTCTCGGCGGGCTATTCACCTCAACCGTATTGAACGTGTTCTTGTTGCCAGCGATTTTTCTGAGATATGGCCGACAAGAGCTGAATTCCAGACCGTAGCGCAGGGCTTCCGTGGCAGGGGTTCGTCAACGGCGGAGACGGCGGACACGTGCCCGACTAGTCCTGCGACGGGAGCGGGAAACGGGCGGCCCTGGTGTTCTCGCGGGTCGCTTTCCTCCTTTCGGGAATGCTCCACACCTCGCCGCAGGCGCCGCATCGCACATAGACGAGCGTGCGCCCCAGCGTCTCCGCTTTGGCTGACACCGCGTTGCACCGCGGGCAGCACAGGAACCGTGCCGGGTCGTTGGGAGGGTTGGCAGGGGTTTCCACGGCGCCCCTACCATGACATAAGCTCGACCGTTACACAATTTAGGGCGGGAAAGAAGGCGCACAACCCCTGCGTCGGCTGTAAGAGTCGTCGTCCCAAGACCGCTGATGCCGAGTCGAGTTGAACTGGCCAAGAGTGACGGTCGGAGCGCCGCACGGGTCGCCCTGCGGTTCGCGGTCACATTTGCTACTCTTTGTATCTTGATGGGTCTTGATGGGCTGCGATGAGCTCGCGGTCTTCATCGCAACGCGCAGAGAAGTTCACACTCCAGCGCTCGGGATACCACTTATGAATCAGCTGGACCTGAAAGACCGCGTCGCGGTGATCACCGGGGCTGCGAGGGGCATCGGCTACGCGGCGGCGAGACGTGCGTTGCAGTCCGGCGCGGTTGTGTCCTTGTGGGATGCGGACGGCCCCAAGCTCGAAGGGGCGAGGCAGGCCCTGTCGGCGATGGGCTCGGTGTCGTCCGAGCAGGTGGAACTGACCGACGCCGCGTCCGTCGCCGCGGCCGCAACGTCAACGGTCTCCAAGCACGGCGCGATTCACGTCCTCGTCAACAACGCCGGAATCACCGGAGGGAACGGGTTGACGTGGGAGCTCGATCCTGAGATGTGGCGCCGGGTGCTTGAGGTGAACCTGGTCGGCAGCTTCCTGGCTTGTCGCGCGGTGATCCCACACATGCTTACCGCCGGCTACGGACGCATCGTCAACGTCGCGTCCATTGCGGGCAAGGAAGGAAATCCGACAGCCTCCCACTACAGCGCATCGAAGGCGGGCCTGATCGGCTTCACGAAGTCGCTCGGCAAGGAGCTGGCGACCAGGAACGTCGTGGTGAACTGCATCACGCCGGCGGCGGCGAAAACGGAGATCTTCGCCCAGATGAAGCCGGAGCATATCGATTACATGCTGTCGCGCATTCCCATGGGTCGGTTCGTCGAGGTGGACGAGATCGCGGCGCTCATCTGCTGGCTCGCGTCCGAAGACTGCTCCTTTTCAACCGGCGCCGTCTTCGACATCAGCGGCGGGCGAGCAACGTATTGAATTCAAGCTTCGCGGGGACTCACTGATCGGCGTCGTGGGACACGCGCTCGATCACAGCCGCGACGCTGACAAACGCGTCCACGACCGCCGGATCGAAGTGGCTGCCCTTGCCGCCCGCGATGAACTTGACCGTATCGGCGTGCGACATCGATTTGCTGTAAAGCGTCCTGCTGACCACGGCGTCGTACACATCGACGATAGCCATCACACGCCCGGGCACCGGAATTTCCGTGCCGCGGAGTCCCTGGGGGTACCCGCTCCCGTCCCACCGTTCGTGATGGGTATAGACGATGTCCTTCGCCATCGCGAGCGTCGCGTCGTCGTGCACGCCCACCTGCTGCTCGGCCTTGAGGATCACGTCGTGGCCCAGCGAGGGATGCCTGCGCATCTCCGCGAGTTCCTCCGGGGTGAGCGCGCCGGGCTTGTTGAGGATGTGATCGGGAATGCCGACCTTGCCGATGTCGTGGAGCGGCGCCAAACTCGACAGCAGATCGATCCGTTCCGGCGTCAGATAGTCGCGGAACTCTGCGTGGCGGGACAGCTCCTCCGCCAGCACCCTCGCGTACTGTTGGGTCCGGCGCGAATGGCGCCCGGTCTCGGCGTCCCTGGTTTCTGTCAACGACAGAAGGGTCTGCACCATCAGGCGACGGGCGTCGGTTCGCTCTCGCCCTGCCGTGTCCGCGCGCCGGCGCTCGATCGTGAACTTCGCGAACGTCATCACGGCCAGCGCGGCGATCACGCCAAGCGTCGGAAACAAGGGCGACACGAACACCCCTCGCGCCGAGAGCAGCCACACGGATGCGCTCCAGAGGGCTGCGATTCCAGCCGCGCCACCGAGGACGCCCGGGACGATGCCTGTCCTCGCGACCAGGAGCGCAATCGGCAGGCCCAGCACGAGCACGAGCTGGCTGTCGAGAATCGACCCCAGTGAAGATCGGCGGATGAAGCTTTGCTCCAGAAGGTTGTCCGCGATGGTCGCCTGGACCTCCACGCCGGCAAACAACGTATCGAGGGGCGTCGCCACCACCTCGCGCGTGCCAAGCGCCGTCGTGCCGACGAAGACGAGTTTTCCTTGCAAGACGCCCGGGGGGACCTGTCCGCTCAGAATATCGGCCGCCGACACATGCGGAAACGTTCCTTTCCTGCCCCGATAGCGCGCGAGCAGGCTCCCCTTCCCGTCGAGCGGGACGACTCGCTCACCGACCGTCAGGGTTGACGCGTTCACGTTCGAGACCCGAAGCGTCATCTCGCGCGCTCCCGTAAGGGCAGCAAACGAGGCGAGCGCGAGCGACGGATACATGCGGCCATCGAGCT
>JANNHC010000747.1:0-5044 GCA_031404215.1 Acidobacteriota bacterium | reverse complement strand
AGTAAATCTGGAGCGGGAGACGGGGATCGAACCCGCGACCAACAGCTTGGAAGGCTGTGACTCTACCACTGAGTTACTCCCGCCTGCGCGGCTCGCCGCCTTACGAATCCTCGCCGCCACGGCGGGCAAGCCCGCCGTCCTATTCGATTCGCGCGTTTCTCGCGCTGTATCGTTCTAACAACTGCTGCCCTTCGACTCGCCTTTCGCTCGCTCAGGGCACTCGACGCCGTCTGAGACGCGGCCTGCCACGAGCGAGCCGCGCGGCGGCGAGTCGAGTGGTGGCGAGGGAAGGACTCGAACCTTCGAAGGCGCTTGGCCGACAGATTTACAGTCTGCTGCGTTTGACCGCTTCGCTACCTCGCCGATACCGCCCCCCACGTTTCAGCCGAGCGGAGCGCGCTCCGGCAGCCGACGGCTGGGGGTTATGTTTTCGTAATGTCAGGATTTGCGCCGTTCGCGAACTATCCCTGCGGAAGCGGCCGCGCCGAAAACCCTTCTCTGGTGCTCGTTTAATGGAGCTGGCGAAGGGATTCGAACCCCCGACCGGCTGATTACAAATCAGCTGCTCTACCGGACTGAGCTACGCCAGCCCAGACAAAAGAGTATTTGTAGCACACCGCGTGCCACGGCTGCAAGTTCACCAGAGCCCTCAACTGGTATTTCGCACAGCTACACGAGCCATTTGGGGGGGCAAAACGTAAAAACATGAACAATTTCAGGGATCCATGGCTATTTTGCCCTTTCCCCCCGGGCCCCGCTTTTTACTTTTCTTTGCCGGGCGGCCTCGAACAGCACGACACCCGCCGCAACAGACACGTTCACACTATTCACGGCCCCGTGCATCGGAATCGAGACGAGCCGATCGCACCGCTCCTGCACGAGTCTGCGCAACCCGGTCCCCTCCGCACCAAGGACGATGGCGGTAGGCAGCGTGAAATCGACCGCGTCGTACTGCTCGGACGCGCTGCCGGCGAGCCCCACCGTCCAGACGCCGAGCGCCTTCAAGGCTTCGATGGCACGGGCGATGTTGACCTCCGTCGCGACTCGCACATGCGCCACGGCGCCCGCGGATGCTTTCGCCGCGACGCCGTCGAGCGACGCAGCGTGCCTCGCCTGGCGCACGACGCCGTGCGCGCCGGCCGCATCCACGGTGCGTAGAATCGCGCCGACGTTGTGCGGATCCTCCACGCCGTCGAGGACGACGAGGAGCGGCGGAGACGGCGCGGCGCCTTCGACGAGATCCCGCAGGCCGTAGTCGCGCGGCGCATCGAGCTCCGCGACAATCCCCTGGTGCACACCGCCGCGCGCGGCCCGATCGATCGCGGCCGCGTCCGCACGCTCGATCGCGACCCCCTTGTCACGCGCGAGCGCGAGCGCCTCCTCGACCCGGCGATCGCTGCGCGGCCCGACCCGTACACGCCGCACGCGTCCGCTGCGCAGCGCCTCGAGCACGGGATTGATGCCGTAAATAATCAAGACTCAGGGCTCAGGACACCGCGCGCGCGAACGCGAGCGCCCGCGCGCGACAGTTCATAATCGGCGCGAGGCCGGCGCCGGGCGGGAGCGCGGCGCCCCGTTCGATTGCCGGAACCGCCAGGTCAAGTTCCGGTCCGCCACCCTCGCCGGTGAGCGCGATCCGGATCGGGTGAAAGAGCGCCCTGCCTTTCATCCCGGTTCGCTCCTTCACACGGTTCGCCATCCCGCGAAACGCTTCGCGATCGACGAGCGACCGATCGATGGCATCGGGCAGCGCCGCGATGACGTCGCGCGCGCCGGCCTCGTGCAGCACTCCCGCCACCTCGTCCCGCGCGAGCGCCACGACCGGGTCGAACTCGAACAGAAACTTCAATCGCTCGGGAATCTCCTCGAGCCGATCGACGGAGCCGACGGCCATCGGGAACACCGAGATGAGGTACTCCATGCCCTCGTCGATCCGCCGCCGCAGGTATCCGCGCGCGAGGAAGTAGCGCGCGGCTTCCGCGGCCAGCCGCGCCGGGGCCGCTTCCTTCATATAGTGCCGATTCATCCAGGCAAGCTTTTCCTGGTCGAAGACGCCAGCGCTGTGTCCGACATCCTCGAGCGCGAATCGACGCGCCAGCTCCTGGATCGGCAGCAACTCCTCGTCGCCGCCGGGAGACCAGCCGATGAGCGCCAGATAGTTCAGCAGCGCTTCGGGCAGGTATCCCCGTTCGCGGAATTCGGCCACCGACGTCGCGCCGTGCCGCTTCGACAACGGCGTGTGATCCGGGCCCATCACGAGCGACAGATGCGCGAATTCCGGCGGCGTGAAGCCCAGCGCCTGGTAGAGGAGCACCTGGCGCGGTGTATTCGAGATGTGGTCCTCGCCGCGGATCACATGCGTAATCTCCATCAGCGCGTCATCGACGATGACGGCGAAGTTGTACGCGGGCCGGCCGTCCGAGCGCACGAGCACCGGATCGCCGATCACGTCGCTGCTGAATGTCACTTCGCCACGGACGAGATCCTGGAACGCCACGTCCACGCCTTCCGGAATCTTGAAGCGGATGACGGGACGTTCGCCGGCCTCGGTCCGGGCGCGGGTCTCCTCGCGTGGAAGGGCCCGGCACGTGCCCCCGTATCGGGGCGGGCGGCCCGCCGCCAGCATGGCCTGCCGGTCGGCCTCGAGCTTCGCCGGAGAACAGAAGCAGTGATACGCGTGGTCGCTCGTCAACAGCTCGTTCGCGTACGACGCATACAGATGCAGGCGCTCGGACTGCCGATACGGACCGTGCAGACCGCCGACATCAGGGCCCTCGTCCCAGTCGAGACCGAGCCACCGAAGATCCTCGAGGATGCTCGCTTCCGACTCACGCGTCGAGCGCGCAGAGTCGGTATCTTCAATGCGCAGGATGAACGTGCCATCCTTGCCGTGCGCAAGCAGCCAGTTGAAGAGCGCCGTCCGTGCGTTCCCCACGTGGAGCTGACCGGTCGGGCTCGGTGCGAATCGAACTCGCATGGTTAGGAGCGCACCGCGGCAATCGAGGGCATGGAGGTAACTACCCGCATTTTTCTGTGTTCTCTTCAGCCTCTGCCGCCCACCACAAGCAGCGCCACCGCGTGCGCAGCAATGGCCTCACCGCGCCCCACCGCGTCGACCCCCTCGTTCGTCTTGCCCTTCACGCTGACTCGATCCACATCGATACCCAGGGCCTCGGCCAGCCGCGCGCGAATCTCGGCGAGGAAGCCCGCAATCTTCGGACGCTCGAGCACCACACTCACATCGACGTTTTCGACGGTAAATCCGCGCTCGTGGACATGGCGGAGCGCGTCGCGCAGCAGGTTGATGCTCGAGGCGCCCTTCCATCGCGGGTCCGTGTCGGGGTAGTGCAGCCCGACATTTCCGGCGCAGGCGGCGCCAAGCACGGCGTCGATCACGGCGTGGCACACGACGTCCGCGTCGGAATGGCCACTCGCACCCATGTCGCACGGAATCGTGACTCCGCCGAGGATGAGCGGCCGCCCTTCGACGAGTCGATGCAGGTCGTAGCCCGTGCCAATCCGCCCGCCTGCCGCCGGCCGCGTCCGCCGCCGCGCGGCCTCGAGATCGTCTGTGGTCGTAATCTTCACGTTCGCCGGATCCCCCTCGACCACGTGGACCCGGTGACCCGCCTGCTCCACGAGCATCGCTTCATCCGTGGCGTCGACGCCTGAACGGCCGAGAGCGACGGCGGCGCGTAAGACCTCGCGGCGGAACGCCTGCGGCGTCTGCGCGAGGTAGATGGTCTCCCGCGGAATCGTGCCCGTAATCACTGCCTGACCGCCGGAGACATCTACACGCTTGACCGTGTCGCGCACGGGCAGCGCCGCGATTGCGGCACCGTGCTCCAACGCGGCGTCGATCGCGCGCGAGATCAGCTCAGGCGATACAAATGGGCGCGCCGCGTCGTGAACCAGAATCACGTCCGAGCCGGCCATCACGCGATCGAATGCATTCGCCACCGAGTCCTGCCGCCTGGCGCCGCCCGCGACAATCCGCACCCGCGCCGCCGCACTCGAGGCCGTCATCCACTCCGGCGGCGCGCCGGCGAGCGCTTCGGACAGCACGACGATCACATCGTTGACGCGCGCGTGCCCCGCGAACGCCGCCACGCTCCGCTCGAGAATGGATCGTCCGCCGATCTCGAGCAGCTGCTTCGGCAAGGGGGCGCCAAGCCGGCGGCCTTCGCCGGCAGCCGCGATGATGGCGGTTACATGCATGGACGGCGACCGCGGGACCGCGGTCAAACGATCATTATAGCGCAGGCCGCGCGCCGCTCCGCGATCGTCAGAGACGCCTGGGCTCGTCGGCGGCGCTCCGCACGACGTCGCGGACGCGCTCGGCAAGCGCCCGGGCTTCCTCCCTCGTGATTTCGGCGGTGGAAATCGGCTCGTGGACGGTCAACGTGACCTCCGCGGGACACACGGTCAGCTGCCCCTTCTTCATCACGAAACGGCTGCGCGCGATGCTCACCGGCAGCACCGGGAGCGCCGAGTCAATCGCGAGCAGGAAAATGCCCCCCTTGAAACGGCCCACGCTGCCGTCAACGCTCCTCGTTCCCTCTGGAAAGACGATCAGAGAACGCGCGCCGCGGACGAGCTGCGCCATCCGCTTCAGGATGCTGGCGCCGGGGTTCTTTCGATCCACGAGCAGATGCCCGGTACGCCGAAGGTGCCACCCGAGAAACGGAATCCGCCCGATCGAGTCCTTCGCCACGATACGCAGCTGCAGCGGCAGCGCCGTGAACACGATCGGGATGTCGTAGATGCTCTGATGGTTCGCGGCGACCACATAGCTGGCCGCCGGATCCAGGTGCGCGAGGCCGGAGACCCTGACGCGAACGCCAGTGGTCTTCAGAATGAGCCGCGCCCAGGTGCGCGCGCAACGATGGCCGAAGTCTCCGTCTCGATCGACGAGCGAGGAAAGCAGCGACGCCGTGCCCAGCGCGATGGTGTAGATCGTGACCGCCGGGATCAGGTAGAAGACCGTCCGCCACCAGTGGAAGGGAGGCAGCGTCAAGGCAGCAGGGACGCGGAAACAGGGACG
>JANNHC010000746.1:0-1582 GCA_031404215.1 Acidobacteriota bacterium | reverse complement strand
TCTTCACCCAGCACCACCTGGGCGACGTCGTCGAGGGCAAGGTCGTCCGCATGACCAACTTCGGCGCGTTCGTGGAGCTCGCGGAAGGCATCGAAGGGCTGATCCACGTGTCGGAGTTCGACGACTCGCAGCACGCGGGGAAGGACGAGAAGCTCGAGCTGCAGGTCGGCGAGAGCTACCAGATGAAGGTCATCAAGCTGATCCCCGCGGAGCGAAAAGTCGGGTTGAGCATCCGGGCGCTGAAGAGCGACGAGTTCCACGCGGACTGGGAAGCGTACACGGAGACGACCGGACGGCCGGAAGTGACGCTCGGCGATCACTTCAAGCATCAGCAGTAAGACAAGAGGTTTTCGGTTTTGCGTGTTCGGTTCCGGTTTCCGGTCGCTGGCGTCCGGTCAGTGGAACCGGAAACCGGAAACCGGGCACTGCGAACCGAAGACAGCCGAAGGGGACCCGATATGACCAACGGCAGCATGACGAAAGCGGAGCTGGTCGAGGAAGTCTCGCGCGTGTCGGACCTCACCAAGAAGCACTCCGAGGTCATCGTCGACACCGTCTTCAAGAGCATCATCGACGCGCTGCACCGTGGGGAGAAGATCGAGCTGCGGGGTTTTGGCAGCTTCCGTCTTCGCCGCCGCGAGCCGCGGAAGGGGCGCAATCCGAAGACCGGGGACAAGGTGGATGTGCCGCCGAAGAAGGTGCCGTACTTCAAGCCGGGTAAGGAGCTCAAGGAGCTGATCAACCGCGAGGCCCAGGGCACGACGGCGCCTGCGGCGATCGCTGTCGATCCGGACATCGCAGGCGTGTAGGGAACCGCGCTGAATTGAATCGCCTCTGGTCTCCCTGGAGACTTCCGTACGTGACAGGCAGTGGCACAACTCCCGGGTGCGTGTTCTGCGACGCGCCGCAGGGGGAGCAAGCCACCCTGATCGTCTTCCGCGGCGCCACCTGCTACGTCATCCTCAACCTCTATCCTTATAACAACGGCCACCTGATGGTCGTGCCGAACCGGCATATCCCGTCGCTCGCGGCGGCGACGAGCGAAGAGCTGTGCGAGCTGATCGAGCTCACACGCCGGGCGGAGGTCGCCCTCGGCGAGGCCTACAGCCCGCACGGGCTGAACATGGGGATTAACCTGGGAAAGCCGGCTGGCGCGGGGGTGCTCGATCACGTGCACATGCACATCGTCCCCCGCTGGAACGGCGACACGAACTTCATGACGATCATCGGCGACACGCGCGTGCTGCCCGAGGAACTGCCGCAGAGCGCCGAGAAGCTGCGGCCGATCTTCGACAGGTTGTCCCGGCCGTCCTGAGGGCACGACGGCGTGTTCTCTCCCCCCGTGCGCCCGCGCAGAACGCGTTACAATCGGTGCTCCCATGATCCTCGAGCTGAGCGACGCGCAGCAGGCTTTCCGGCAGGCCATCGAGGCGTTCGCGCGTGAGCGTGTCGCGCCTCAGGCCGCGGCCATCGATGAGAGCGGGACGTTTCCACGAGACCTGGTCGGGGAAGCCGCGGCGCTCGGGCTGATGGGGGTCACCATTCCAGCCGAGTGGGGCGGCGCCGGGCGTGATTACGTCAG
>JANNHC010000745.1:0-3789 GCA_031404215.1 Acidobacteriota bacterium | reverse complement strand
ACCGACACCAGATCGACTCGCGAGCTTTGAAGCGCCGGAACGAATCCGAACACGAGCGCGCTCCCGCAGGCGACCAGCGCCGTGAAACCGATCACGAGGCCGTCCACCTCGATGTTGAAGAACACAAGCTGCGGTGCGGCGAGGCGCTCGGCGTAGGAGACGAGAACGGGGATCGCGTTCCGCGCCAGCAGGACTCCGAACACGGCGCCGGGCACGGCGAGGACAAGGTTTTCGACAACCAGCAGCCGGACGATCCGTGTCCGCGTCGCGCCGAGTGCCAGACGCACCGCGATTTCGCCGCGTCGCGAGACCCCGCGCACCAGGACGAGCCCCGCGATGTTCGCGCACGCAATCATGAGAACCAGCAGACCCATCGGGCTCAGCACGCTCAGCGTCGGCAGGATGAACGTCGGGCCGCTGCCCGGTGTCTGCCAGAACCTCACGACTTTCAGCCGCTGCGCCGCATCCGTGAGCGGCCGTTCGCGCGAGAGGGTAGCCCACAGCGCATCGGCCTGGGCGGTTGCGTTCGAGACCGTCGTGCCGGGCCGCAGGTAGCCATGCGGATAGAAGACACCGGCGCGGCGGTCGGACAAAATTCCGGACGGTGTCGTCTGCTGGCTTCCGAAGGTGAAGCCAAGCTGGGGCCCCATCATCACCGGGATGAACAGTTCGACGTCGTAGCTCACGATCGTGCCGTGGAACGTGGGATCCGCCACACCCACGATTACCAGCACGTTGTTGTTGATCTCGAGTGTCTTGCCGACGACGTCGGGGTCGGCGTTGAAGTCGCGTCGCCACAGTCCATCGCTGATCACGACGACCGGATGTCGGCTCGGCGCGATCTCGTCCGACGGCAGGAGCGTCCGGCCGCGCTGGGCACGCACGCCAAGGACCTTGAAGTAGTTCCCCGTGACGAGCTCGCCCCAGACCTGGCGGGCGCCGCGGCCTCTGCCCAGGTTGGCCGTGGCCACGATGGAGCCGAAGAGCTCCGAGAACGCGCGATCGTGGTCGCGGAGGTACTGGAAGTCGGGATACGAGACGCGGAGCGGACGTCCCGTGCTCGTTTCGGCGAAGATGACGGCGAGGCTGCCCGACTTGTCGACGCCGGCGATCGGGCTGAGCGCCATGCCTTTCAACATCGTGAAGACGGCGGCATTCAGGCCGATGCCGAGCGTGAGCACGCCGATCACGGTGAGCGAGAAGGCCGGGTTCTTCCGGAGAGCCCGGATCGCGTAGCGGACGTCGCTCATCAGATCCCGCAGCGACTCGAGCCAGCGCGGGGTCCAGACGCTGCGGGCCGCTTCGGTCGTCAGGGTGACGTTGCCGAATTCCTTCATCGCCGCACAGTGCGCGTCTTTTTGATCTAGGCCGTCGGCCACTTTCTCGTTAGCGGCGATGGCCAGGTGCGCGCGGATCTCGTCCTTGAAGTCGTCTTCGTCGAGTTCAGCGGGCCGCCGGCGTTTCAGCCAGGACAGGATCCCCATGGTCACTCCTCGGTGCCCGGCGCCGCCGCTGGTCTCATCACGCGGCCGATGGCGTTCACCAGTTGCCGCCACCGCGTCTCTTCGCGGACAAGTTGTTTCCTGCCTTCGGGCGTGAGCCGATAGAACTTGGCACGCTGGTTGGCCTGGCTCACACCCCACTCGGCGTTCAGCCATCCTCGCTTCACGAGACGCTGCAACGCGGGATAGAGCGAGCCGGTTTCGACCTTGAGCAGGTCGTCGGACTGCGTCCGGATCGCCTGGCCGATGCCGTGGCCGTGCTGGGGTCCCCACTGAAGGGTCCGGAGCACGAGCATGTCGAGGGTGCCCTGGAGGAGCTCCAGGCGCCCGTGGTCTGGGGTTTTGGCCATTGTGGTAGAGAGTCTACGGCTTTAGACGTAGACTCTCTACTACTTGTTCCCCCCGCGGCGAGGCAGGCCCGGTTTAGGTGCTCCGCAGGGGCGGCGTTCGGATCCATGCCGCGCTCGACGATGTCCTTGGCAACGTGATGCGGGCTCCGGGACTGAACCAAAGCACGTGAGCGCCGAACTCAGTCGGCGATCTTCGTGTTGATCATCCGGTCGAGGATGTTCTTCGTGATCCGCTGTATGCGCGGGTCTTCGCGGAGGAAGTCCTTGCGCGGCGGGCTTTGGAATCCGGGTGGAGACGACAGAAACAAGTTCCACCAGCAGGTCGCCGCGTTGAAGACGAGGTTGCCTTTGGGCGCTACGTAGAGGGTCGTGGCGTACGTTCCGGTGCGCTTCTCCCCGTTGGCGCCGTACACCGGCCCTTCCGATAGCACGACGAGACTTGCGTGTTTGCCGAGGGGCGGACCATGGTATTCCCAGCCAACGAGCTGTGCCACCCGGTCGCCTTTTTTCATGTTCGTACCCTCGAACACCCAGTGTTCGGGCTTGTCGCTGGTCCAGTCGGTGAACCCCACACCATACGAAGTGCTCCCCATGAGCTCCTGCTCACCCTGGAACCCTCGCCCGACTCGTCGCATAACCCGATTTGGACGGCCGTCGGTGCTGGGCAACAGTTCCACCACGCCTGAAATCGAATTGCCTGACAGGAAGGCGAGGCTGACGCCGGCATCCCGGGCCCTGGTGACGTTGTCGAACATGCGTTCTGTCCAGTACTCGTCGTGGCCGACCGACAAGAACACTTTCGCGCGAAGGAGCCCGTTCGCATCGGAGTGGGTGTCGACGTTGGAGATGTAGGTGACGTCATAGCCTTCCTTCTCCAGCCAGAAGGCCAACGGAAACTCGGTCATGAGAAATTCGCCGGACCCGTTGGTCAGCGGATGGAACCCGGCAGGGAACCCGTTCCAGTAGAGTGCATAGGGCCGGTCGAATCCGACGTCGTAGCCAACCTTGCCGTTGGATGCGCCCCAGGGGGCGGGTCCCAGGTCGTACAGCGATCGCCATTGGGGCCAACGGTTGTACGACAACCAGGTCATGTCGGAAGCCTGAAACAGTAAGTTGGCTTTGCGATCGTCTCGAACGATGAAAATGAAGTAGCCCTCGCTCCTCATCTCCCGATCCAGGTACTGCCCGCCGGGCGCCGGAAGCGTGAAGAGCTTCCCTATGTAGACGCCGCTCAGCCAGTCCTCTGGAATCTCCAGACTGAGGCCCACCTTCCAGTTGCATTCCAGCAAATTGCGGTCTGCGTCTTGTGGGGTACGCTCCGCGGTTCCCTGCAGCGGACCAAGCGACCGCATGAGGCGCGCCCCGGCGCCGCCGTAATAGCCCATCCTGTAAATGCTGACGGAGTATTTGTTCACCGGGTACGTGCTGACATGCACGTTGAGCGTCTCGCCGGCCTTGACGCTCGTGTGCGAGGCGTAGGCCTCGATGCCTTTCCTGCGATGCCAGCCAAGCTCGTAGATCTCGTCATCGTGACGCGTGACTTTGGTCAACAGCCAGTCGCTGGAGCCGGCTTTCGCGTTCTCGATCTGAATCGGAGTGGGTTGAGCCGCTGCCGTGGCAGTGCCGCCCGCCCAGGTCGCGGCGACCAAAGTAACGAAAAGCAACGGTGTTCGTGCGGTATGGATCTTCATGTGCATTCCCGCCGCGGTCTTGTCCTGTCACTCGGGCCATCGATCGGTGGTGATACTTTTGAAGGTTGACGACACTGCCTTTTACGACATCGCCGCGATCATGTTCTTCCGGATCACGATGAGTTCTTAGTCCTTCAGCCCCTTCAGGTCAGGCACCAGCCGCTCATCACTGTGGAGGAGCTCGCTATTGCATGGGTTAATCAACTAAATTGTTTTTATGCAATGATTTTCACAAATGATACTATG
>JANNHC010000744.1:0-10137 GCA_031404215.1 Acidobacteriota bacterium | reverse complement strand
GCTCGGCAAATACGAGGTCACCCAGGCGCAATGGCAGGCCGTGATGCGCGCCAACCCTTCGCTCTACGTCGGCCCCAATCGCCCGGTGGACAACGTCTCGTGGGTCGAGGCGGCGGCCGTCTGCCGTGAAGCAGGCCTTCCCATGGTCCGTGCGAAGTCGGTGAACGATCATCCGCGCTTCATCGACGCGATGGCGGATGCGGTCCTCCAGACGGTCGAGCGTTACGCCGCCGGACGGCCGCTGCCGCTGGTCGGGGCCACGCGATGATCCGCGCCCTCGCCTCCCTCATCGCCGCCACCTCGCTGCTGACGGCGGCGGCAGGGTCCCGCGTGCCACAGACACCGGACGCGGCGAACCGCGGGTTGACGGCCGTCAGCGGACTGAAGGTCGGACACCACACGCTCGCCGCGCGTCCGACGGGTTGCACGGTGATTCTCGCGGAGGCCGGGGCGGTCGCGGGGGTGGACGTACGCGGCGGCGCGCCCGGCACGCGCGACACGGAGCTCCTCGATCCTGTCAAGTCCGTCACAGAGGTGCACGCGATTGTGCTCGCAGGTGGCAGCGCGTTCGGCCTTGCCGCGGCCGACGGCGTGATGAAATACCTCGACGAGAAGCGGATCGGATTTCCCATCGGCCGAGGCGTCGTGCCGATCGTACCCGCCGCGATCCTGTTCGACCTCCGCGTCGGCGACGAGCGGATTCGGCCCGGACCCGACTGCGGGTACGCGGCCGCCGGCGTGGCTGGCACCGGGCCAGTCGCCGAGGGAAACGTGGGCGCCGGCGCGGGGGCGACGGTCGGCAAGCTGCTCGGCTTCGAGCACGGAATGAAGGGTGGAATCGGCACGGCGGCGATCTCGCTCCCGGACGGTCTGGTGGTGGCGGCGCTCGTCGCCGTCAACGCGGTCGGCAACGTCGTCGAACCCGTCACCGGACAATTCATCGCCGGCGCGCGGACCGACGACGGGCGCGGCATCGCCGACATGCGCGCGCTGCTTCGGAAGGGGTCTCCGGGCGGCGGCCGGCCGATGGAGAACACGACCCTTGGCGTGGTCGCCACCAACGCGAGGCTCACCAAGGCGCAGGCGGCGAAGATGGCGCAGATGGCGCACGACGGATTTGCCCGGGCAATCTACCCCTCCCATCTGACGTCCGACGGCGACACGATCTTCGCGCTGTCGACCGGCACTCGCGAGGGCGCCGTTGAGATGAATCATATCGGCGCGCTCGCCGCCGACGCCATGTCGGAGGCAATCGTGCGCGCGGTGCGCGCGGCGACAGGGATTCCCGGCTATCCCGCCGCGAGGGACCTGAAGTAGGTGACGCTGTCGTTCGCGCTGCTCCTTCTCTATTCGGCCTTCTTTATCGCGCTGGGCTTATGGATCGGACGCCGGGCGCGCGCTGGAGAGTTCTTCGTCGCCGGCCGAAGCCTTGGTCCGGGCCTCATATTCTCGACATTTCTCGCGGCAAACATCGGCGCGAGCTCCACCGTGGGCGCGACGTCGCTTGGTTATGCCGAAGGCTTGAGCGCGTGGTGGTGGAACGGATCCGCGGGGCTTGGTTCGCTCGTGCTGGCATTCTGGGTGGGGCCGCGCATGTGGCGCGAGGCGTCGGCCCACGGCGACCTGACCGTCGGAGACTTTCTCGAGCGCCGCTACGGCCGCGCGATGCGCGGGCTGGTCGCCGTGCTCATCTGGCTGGGCACCCTCACGATTCTTGCCGCGCAGCTCCTTGGTGTCGCGGCCGTGCTGAACGTGGTTGCCGGCTTTTCGCTCCCGGTCGGCTGCGCCATCGGCGCGCTCGTGACCGTGGCGTACTTCACGGCGGGCGGCCTCCTGAGTTCCGCGTGGGTCAACCTCGTGCAGCTCATCGTGATCCTCGTGGGCTTTGCCGTCGCGGTGCCCTTCGCGCTTCATGCCGCGGGCGGCTGGGAGGTGGTGACCGCGTCAGCAGGCTCGCGGACGGATGTATGGGCCAGCACCGGACCGGCGTCCGGCTGGCGGCTCCTGTTCCTCCTCGCCCCCGCATTCATCGTCTCGCCGGGGCTTCTGCAGAAAGCGTATGGGGCGCGGGATGAGCGCGCCGTCCGCCGTGGCATCGCGTGGAACGGGGTGGCCCTGCTGATCTTCGCGTGCGCGCCGCCCGCGATCGGTCTCGCAGCGCAGGCGCTCTACCCCGGGCTGGTCAAGTCGGACCTGGCGCTCCCGACCATTCTCGCGGGCGCGCTGCCGCCGGCCGTGGGCCTCGTCGCGCTCGCCGCGGTGTTCTCCGCCGAGGTCAGCTCCGCCGATGCCGTGCTGTTCATGCTGGCGACGTCCGCCTCACGCGATCTGTATCGCGGGTTCGTCCGTCCTGCTGCCACCGACGCTGAAGTCCTGCGCGTGGCCCGGATCGCAGCGATCGCCGGCGGATTCCTCGGCGTCGGCGTCGCGATGGTCTACGGCAGCGTACGAGCCTCGGTAGGGGTTTTCTACGCGATTCTGACCGTGACGCTGTTCGTGCCGATCCTGGGAGCGCTCTGGGTACGCGGCGCCGGCCGGACCGAAGGGCTTGCGTCAGTCCTCACCGGCGTGCCGGTCTTGATGGTGGTCCAGTACATGTCAGGCGGCCGTGGGTACGGGGTCGTCTCCCCTGCCGTCGCCGGCCTCCTCGCGAGCGCCGTTGCCTTCGGCATCGCGCATACGCTGGCACCGCGGCGGCAGGTGCAGATTTAACATTCTTGACCACCCCGGCCGTGTGAGAATTCTCCAGTTACCGGCCAGGCCAGTTTTTCGACGAGGCAATATGCGCATCCTTCCCACTGCCGCTCTGTGTGTTTGGTCAATTCTTGCCGTGAGCGATGTTTCCGCGCAGCAGGTCATCATCAACCAGACGACGACCGAGATGCCGATCCAGATGCCCGGCATGGGCCCGAGGCAGGCCAAGACCGGGACGGCGCGGCTGCGGGGCCGCATCATGACGGCGGAGACTGGCGGGCCCGTGCGCCGGGCGCAGGTGCGCATCTCCGGCCCCGACATCGGGTCGAAGACGGCCATGACCGACGCGGAAGGCCGGTACGAGTTCCGCGAATTGCCGGGCGGCCGGTTCAATCTCTCGGCCGCCAAATCCGGGTTCGTGACGGTGCAGTTCGGACAGACCCGGCCGTTCGAGTCCGGCAAGGCGATCGATTTGTCCGACGGGCAGGTGATGGACAAGGCCGACATCTCGATGCCGCGAGGCAGCGTGATCTCGGGCCGCTTGATAGACGAGTTCGGCGATCCGATCGCCGACGCGATGGTGTCCTCGATGCGCTCCGCCTGGGCCTCCGGGCGCCGGCGCCTCCTGCCGACGGGTCGCACGGCGACTACGAACGACCTCGGACAGTTCCGAATCTACGGACTCTCGCCCGGCGACTACTTCGTCAGTGCGGTACTCCGTGGGGACATGATGGGCATGGAAATCGCGATGGCCGCGGGCATGGGCGGCATGACGGGCGGACCGACGGGATCGAATCCGAATTCCGGGTACGCGCCTACCTACTTCCCGGGAACGGCCAACGGCGGGGAGGCGCAGAAAATTTCGGTGGCGGCAGGCCAGGAAGCGCAGAACACCGACTTTGCGCTGTTGCCCGTCAAGCTCGCGAAGATCAGCGGCACGATCATCAGCTCAGAAGGCAAACCGGTCGATGGGTCGATGATTAACGCCGTGCCAAAGAGCGGCGATGTCGCGAGCATGATGATGGGGGCCGCCGGGCGCTCCGACAAGAACGGCAGCTTCACGATCAGCAACGTGGCCCCCGGCGACTACACGCTGCAATCACGGGCGCTCACCATCGTCACGTCCGGTGGCGGCGACAACATGATGTTCACCGCACGGGTCGGCGGCGGCGGCGACGGACCGGACGCCGAGATGGGCTCGGTGCCCGTCAGCGTGAGCGGTGAGGACCTGTCCGGCGTCGTCATCGTGACGTCGAAAGGCGCGAGCGCGATCGGCCATCTCACGTTCGAGGAGGGGACGAAACCGAACGCCCTGACGGGGATCCGGGTGTCGGCCCCAGCGGCTGACAGCGAGGGCCCCGGCATCATGTTCGGCGGGCCCGGGGGCGGGAACGTGAAGGCCGACGGCACGTTCGAGTTGCGCGGCCTGTCGGGCACCCGCATCATCCGCGCCATGAACCTCCCGCCCGGCTGGATGCTGAAGGCGGTGCGTGTGAACGGCGCCGACATCACCGACAGCGGGATGGAATTCAAAGCCGGCGAGGTGGTGGCAGGTGTCGATGTTGTGCTCACGTCGAAGCTCACCGAGGTCAACGGTACCGTGAAGGGCGCGGGATCCCAGCTGGCGAAGGATTACACGCTGGTCGTGTTCTCAGACGACCCGCTGCGCTGGACGGCGTCCGCCAGCCGCTACATCGCGGGCACGCGGCCCGATCAGGACGGACGATTCCAGGTCAAGAACCTGCCGCCCGGCGGGTACTACGCGATCGCCGTGGAGTACCTGGCCCAGGGAGAGTGGAACGATCCGGAAGTGCTCGAGCGACTCAAGACGAACGCGACGAAGTTCTCGCTGGACGAGGGCGCGACCAAAACGCTCGAGTTGAGACTGCGGTAACGTCCCGGGCTCACCACTCAGGACCGTCGCTGGTCTCCCAGCAGCGCCGACGCGTCGTCGTCGATGTCCTCGACCGGCCCCTGGCGCAGCGCGTACAGATATCCTGCCCCGAAAATCGCGACGATCAGACCGAATGACCACCATTTGTTGATGTGGAAGTCGATCCAGTGCATCGAGTTCGCATACTCGACGATCAGCTTGATCGCCACCCAGGCGATGATGATGAACGCGGCGTCGACGAGCGCCGGATAGCGTCGAACGAGCCGCAGCAATTGACCGATCACCAGCCGCATCATTACGATGCCGATTACGCCTCCGGTGATCACGACCCATGTCTTCGGCGACATCGCCACCGCCACGAGGATCGAGTCGACGGCAAAGACGACGTCGGTCAGCTCGACCTTGACGACCGTCGCCCAGAAGGCCGATAAGCCCATCCATGGCTTCGCCGGCTTGGGCTTGCGGCGGTCTGCGCCGCTGCTGCCCCAGAAGTGTTTCCACACCAGATAGAAGAGATACGCCCCTCCGAGAAGCTTGATCCACGACACCGCCAGCAGGTGCAGGACCAGGAGGATCGCCAGAATTCGGAACGCAAACGCCCCGACGATGCCGTAGCGGAGAGCCTTGCGCTGGTCGCGCCGGGGAAGGCTGAGGACCAGGATCGCCAAGACCAGCGCGTTGTCGGCGCTGAGGAGCCCCTCGAGGACGACGAGGAGACCGATCGTTAATAAATCGCTGAGCTGGAAGTCCATTTATCGCGCCCAGACCTTGACTCGATCCGTATCAAGACCTACATTTGACTCGGTGTAATCGTTCATGAATCCGGACCTTTACTTTATCAGCACGGCGGCGCGGCTGCTGGAGATGCACCCGCAGACGCTGCGGAAGTACGAGCGGCTGGGTCTGGTCCACCCCTCCCGCACGATTGGCAGCATGCGGCTGTACTCGCGAGACGAGTTGGAGCGCCTGCGTCTGATCAAGCACCTCGTCGAGGAGGGCGGCATCAATCTCGCTGGGGTTCAGCGCCTGCTCGCGATCGCCGAATCCATCCAGCGGCTCCGCCCCCTGGTGACCGACGACGCCAGGCATGGCGTGGCCCGCCGGCGTATTGCCGTTGAACTGAAACGTATCAGTGAAATGGTGGGACTATGAGAATGGCCGATTGCTGATGGTCGATAGCTGATTGATGGAATTCAAGGATTACTACCAGACGCTCGGGGTCGCCAAGACCGCTTCTGACAAAGAACTGAAGCAGGCGTACCGGAAGCTTGCGCGCAAACACCATCCGGACGTCAATCCGGGCGACAAAACCGCCGAATCGCGCTTCAAGGAGATCAACGAAGCGTATGAAGTGCTCGGCGATCCGGAAAAGCGCCGCAAGTACGACGAGCTTGGCGCGAACTGGCGCATGTACGAACAGGCGCAGCAGCAGGGCCAAGGCCATCCGGGCGGCAGCCCGTTCGGGGGGGCGGGCGGCGGCGCCTGGAACATCAACATGGGCGGCCCGGCTGGCGGCTACCGGACGATGTCCGAAGAGGAGATGCACGATCTCTTCGGGAACGAAGATCCCTTTTCGGATTTTTTCAAGACCTTCTTCGGCGGCGGCGGGGCGCGGGAAGGCGGGGGCCGCGCGCGCCAGGGGCGTGCGCCCCGCACGCAGAAGGGACGCGACATCGAGCATGAAGTGGAGCTGACGCTCGAAGAGGCGTATCACGGCGCGACGCGCCGCATGTCGATCAAGCAGGGCGGCCACGCGCGCAGCGTGGATGTTCGGATCCCGGTCGGGGTCAAGGACGGGTCGCGCGTCCGGGCGGCGGGCGAAGGAGAATCCGGCGCCAGCGGCGGCGCGTCGGGCGACCTGTATCTCCGCGTGCGCATCAGGCCGCACGCCGTGTTCGAACGGAAGGGCACGGACCTCCATGCGAAGGTGGCCGTGCCGGTCACGAAAGCGATTCTCGGCGGCGAGGCGCAGGTCCCGACAATCAACGGTTCCGTCCGCCTCAAGATTCCCGAGACGACCCAGAGCGGCCAGGTGTTCCGGCTCAAAGGCCACGGCATGCCGGCCGTCGGGAAGCCGGACGACCGCGGAGATTTGTACGCCACGGTCGAGATCCAGCTTCCCCGCTCGCTCACGAAAGAGCAGCGCGAGCACTACGAGGCGCTGGGGAAGCTCGAGAAATAGTTTCTGAACCGAACAGCGTCCCGCTTCCGGCCCGAAACGCTCGAATCACAGTGCTGGAATTGGGAGCTGGAAGCTGAGGCTGAGCATGAACATCAACAAATACACGGAGAAAGCCCAGGAGGCGATCCTTGCGGCGCAGCAGCTCGCGGACCGCGAAGGGCACCCGGAAGTTCTGCCGGAGCACCTGCTGCTGACGCTCGTCGAACAGCGCGAAGGCATCGTCCCCGAGATTACGCGGAAGATGAACGCGGACCCCTCGGCCCTGGCCGCGGCGATTCGCGCGGAGCTGAACAGGCTGCCGCGCGCCCAGGGCGGCTCGCAGCCCGGGCTGTCGGCGCGTCTCCGCAAAGTGACCGATGCGGCCGAATCCGAGGCCGAGCGGCTCAAGGACGAATACGTCAGCACCGAGCATCTGTTCATCGTGATCGCGTCTGAAGGGTCGAAGTCCCCGTCCGTGCGACTGCTCGGGCAGCACGGTGTCACGAAGGACGCCATCCTGCAGGCGATGACCGCCGTCCGCGGTTCGCAGCGGGTCACGAGCCAGAACCCCGAAAGCACGTACCAATCGCTCGAGCGGTACGGTCGCGATCTCACCGAGCTCGCCCGCAAGGGCAAGCTCGATCCCGTCATCGGCCGGGACGACGAGATCCGCCGGGTGATCCAGGTGCTCTCGCGCCGCACCAAGAACAATCCCGTGTTGATCGGCGAACCCGGCGTCGGCAAGACCGCCGTCGTCGAAGGCCTGGCGCAGCGCATCGTGCGCCAGGACGTGCCGGAGGGGCTCAAGAAGAAGCGCATCGTGGCGCTCGACATGGGCGCGTTGATCGCCGGGGCGAAGTATCGAGGAGAGTTCGAGGAGCGGCTGAAGGCCGTGCTGAAGGAAGTGGCCGATTCCGCGGGACAGGTCATTCTCTTCATCGACGAGCTCCACACGGTCGTCGGCGCCGGCGCGGCCGAGGGCTCGATGGACGCCTCCAACATGCTGAAGCCGATGCTGGCGCGCGGCGAGCTGCACACCGTGGGCGCCACGACGCTCGACGAGTACCGGAAATACATCGAGAAGGACGCGGCGCTCGAGCGGCGGTTCCAGCCGGTGATGATCGGCGAGCCGACGGTCGAAGACACGATCAGCATCCTGCGCGGCCTCCGGGAGCGCTACGAGATTCATCACGGCGTGAAGTTCAAGGATGCCGCGCTCGTCGCGGCCGCCATGCTGTCGCATCGCTACATCGCCGATCGATTCCTGCCCGACAAGGCCATCGATCTCATCGACGAAGCCGCCTCGAGGCTCCGCATGGAGATCGATTCCATGCCTGCCGAGCTGGACGAGGTCGCGCGGCGCATCATGCAGCTCGAGATCGAGCGCCAGGCGCTGCGCAAGGAAACCGACAAGGCCTCGAAGGAGCGCCTGGAAAAACTCGAGCGGGAACTGGCGGACCTCAAGGAAGAGAACGACCGGCTCGCGGCCCACTGGCAGCAGGAAAAGGACACGATCCAGGGCGGGCGCACGCTGAAGCAAGAACTCGAGCAGGTGCGCCTGGAGATGCAGCGCGCCCAGCAGGCCGGGGATTACGCGAAGGCCTCGGAACTGCAGTACGGCAAGCTGCCAGAGCTCGAACGGAAGATTCACGAGGAAGAAGCGCGTCTGGCCGAGCTGCAAAAGGGCCAGCGCATGCTCAAGGAAGAAGTTGACGAAGAGGACATCGCGGACGTGGTGAGCCGCTGGACGCACATCCCGGTCAGCCGGCTGATGGAAGGGGAAGTCCAGAAGCTCCTGCGGATGGAGGAACGCCTGCACGCCCGTGTGGTCGGCCAGGACGAAGCCATCGGCGCCGTGGCCAACGCGATGCGGCGCGCGCGCGCCGGCCTCCAGGATCCGAACCGCCCGCTGGGGAGTTTCATCTTCCTGGGCCCCACGGGGGTCGGCAAGACCGAGCTGGCCAGGGCGACCTGGCGCTGTTCGACGAGCTGATGCGCCGCATCCCCCGCCAGTACGGCGTGACGTTCACCTCGATCGACACCGCCCTTGTCAACGGCGCCAGCATCCTCGCTCCGTTGGCGGGAGCTGCGCTTGCCACCGTGCTCGGGATCGGCGTGGCGCTGCAGATCGCCACGTTGATCGGATTGGTCGCAGTGATCCTGTTCGCCCTCGATAGCCGCTCGCCGCGTCGCACGGAGCCCGCGGCGGGGGTTCAGGCCGCCGACCCCGCCTGAACCCGGTCAGTCCGAGCCGAGCGGCACCAGTCGGCCAGCGTGCATCACGAGCCTGGGCCGAGCGAGCCGGCTGAGGTCCTGCAACGGGTCGCCCTCGACGAGGATCAGGTCGGCGAGCTTGCCCGCCTCGATGGTCCCGACGTCGTTCTCGATCCCGAGGAGCCTGGCCGCAGTCGAGGTCGCTGCCTTGATCGCCTGCATCGCGGAAGCGCCATGGTCGTGGAGAAGCACGATTTCCCGCCAGAGCATCTCGGGCAGGACGCCGCGGACGCCCGTGTCCGTCCCGGTGGCCACCTCGACCCCGATCCGGATGGCCGTCTCGCACGAGCGCCGGTGGAGACGCTCGATCTCGTCCTGCCGGGCGCGGGCGGCCGGTGCGAGATCCCCAAGGTCATGCCATACGGCCGTCACCGTCAGTGTCGGGACCAGGGTGATGCCATGCTCGACCAGGGTCTCGAGGGCCGCCTCGTCGGCGAGGAACGCGTGTTCGACGCTGGCCACCCCCGCGGCTGCCGAACGCCGAACGGACTCGCTGTTCTGGGCGTGGCTCAGGACGCGGCGGTGCAGCCGCTCGGCCTCACGGACGACGGCCTCGAGCTCGGCCGCGCTGACCTCCTCGACGCCCGCGACCGCGGTGGTGATCATTGCCGCCTCGCTCGAGACGATCTTGATCACCTCGGCGCCGTCCCGGACGTTGGCGCGGACCGCCCGGATGAACTCGAGCTCGCCGTCGGCCTCGCGACCGAACTGGTAGCCGTGGCCGCCGGTGATCGTCAGCGCCGGCCCGGCCGCCATCAGTCGAGGACCGGCCACCTGACCGGATGCGATCGCCGCGCTCAGCACCACATCGAGGTTGGCCGGGGAGCCGCCGCTCCGAGCGGTCGTGACACCGGCTTCGAGCGCTCTTCGAGCCATGCCGGCCGCACGCAGCACGAGCTGCTCGATGCGTTCGGCGTTGTAGAGCAGGAACCCGTCCTCGACCGTCGGGTCGATCGTGTAGTGCACGTGGCAGTCGATCAGGCCCGGCAACAGCGTCGCGCCGACCGCGTCGATCACGGTCGCCTCGGGTGGCAGCGGTCGATGTGGCTCGGTGGGTTCGATCGCCGCGATCCGTTCACCCTCGATGACCACGTCGACGTCCGGCCTGGCGTCG
>JANNHC010000743.1:0-1710 GCA_031404215.1 Acidobacteriota bacterium | reverse complement strand
CCCTCGTCGCGATCGCAGGTGCCTTCGTCACCGCGGCGTGTGTGCGGCTGATCTGGCTCGCGATCGGCGCCTACAGGATCAATCGTGCCGGCCCGCGCCCGTCCATGACGCGAGAGGTCGAAGGTGGCGCGTGAAATGGTGGGACGAAGTACGGGCTGAAAATTTCGCCCTTGCACGCGGAGAGCTTTGCCGAGTCCATTCGCGAACGGATCGCTCAGATCGGGCGGGCCGCATCATCATGAATCGGTAGATAGAGCGAACGGCCGGTCGTCACGCTCCGTAAGGGTTCCCATGGAACGACTTCTCCAGGACGTGAAGTTCGCGGGCCGTATCCTTTGGAAGGACCGGGGCTTCGCGATCACCGCCCTCCTCACCCTGGGCCTCTGCATCGGCGCCAACGCGGCCATCTTTGCCGTGGTGAATTCCGTGCTGTTGCGACCGCTGCCCGTGCCGGGAGCGGGGCAGCTCGTCCACATGTACAACGCCTATCCGGCCGCGGGCGTTACGGGTGGCTCGACCGGCGTCACGGACTACTACGATCGCCTGAAGGAGACGACTGTCTTCCAGGAACAGGCGCTTTATAACACCAGAGGCGTGACGCTCGGCGGCAGCGCCGAGCCCCAGCGGGTCGTCGCGATGGTTTCAACGCCGTCCTTGTTGAGACTGCTGCAGATCCAACCCGTCCGCGGGCGCGGCTTCTCTGAGGAAGAAGGCGAAATCGGAAAAACGAACAAGGCCATCCTCACGTACGCCTCCTGGCAGCAATGGTTCGGCGGCCAGGACAGCGCCGTGGGCCGGGACGTGAGGATCAACGGCGAGCCGTTCGCGATCGTGGGGGTGTTGCCTCAAGGTTTCAGCTTTCTGGATGCCGACGTCAAACTGTGGATTCCGGTCGCGTTCAGCGCGGAGGAGAAATCGGACGACAACCGTCACAGCAACAACTGGTCGTACTTGGCGCGCCTGAAACCGGGCGCGACGATCGCGCAGGCGCGACAGCAGATCGACGCCCTCAACGCGCGGAACCTCGATCGGTTTCCGAATCTGAAGCAGATCCTCATCAACGCGGGCTTTCACACCGTCGCGGTTCCCCTGCAGGACTACCTGGTGCGCGACCTGCGAAGCACGCTCTACTTGCTGTGGGGCGGCGTCGTCTTTGTGCTGCTGGTTGGCGGCGTCAACGTGACCAACTTGATACTCGTGCGCTCGAGCGCACGCATGAGGGAACTGGCGACCCGTCATGCCCTGGGAGCGGGACTGGGGCGCATAGCCGGTCAACTCCTGACCGAGACTTTCCTGCTCGCGGTGGGGGGCGGCGTCCTGGGGATGGGGCTGAGTTTCGCCGGAGTTCGCTCGCTCGCCCGGCTCAGCCTCGACGTCACGCCGCAGGGGACCTCGGTTGCCATGGACGGGACGGTCGTCGCGTTCACCTTCGGTCTCGCGCTCGCGCTGGCGCTCCTGATCGGGCTCATCCCGATTCTGAGCCTGCGGCACATGAACCTCAGCCAGATCTTCCGTGAGGAAGGGCGCTCGGGCACGGCCAGCCGGGGCGCACGCGTCATGCGCCGAGCGCTCGTGACGGCGCAGGTCGCCTTCGCGTTCATGCTGCTCATCGGCGCAGGCTTGCTGCTGACGAGCTTCCAGCGGGTGCTCGCGGTGCGCCCCGGATTCGAGCCCTCGCACGTGCTGACAGGCAGGGTCAGTCCTCCGGCC
>JANNHC010000742.1:0-3649 GCA_031404215.1 Acidobacteriota bacterium | reverse complement strand
GCGCCGAGGCCATGGACGTCGAGGTGCGTACCCTCGACGTCGAACTCTTCTCCTGGTTCTGGAATTCGTCCGATAGCGGCTGCGAGGTGCCTCGCGACTGTCTCGTCCGAGCCGGGCCATGCCGCCCCGACGAGCGGCGCTGCCTGATCGAGCCGCATCGATCCCGAAATGCGGAGGCGCCCATCGGAAAGACGGATGGGGCGCACGTGCACGGACTTGAACTCGTCGGCCACGCCACCGAGCAGCTCGGCGACAACGTCCTCGAGGGTGATGAGCCCGGCGACCGCGCCCTGGCTATCGAGGACGAGCGCCTGGTGACAGCGGCGTTCGCGCAGAAAAGCGAGCAGGCGATCGGCGGGCATCGACTCAGGAACCCGCACGATTGGGCGCAGCAGCGAGGCGACGCTCAGAGTGGCGCCCGCCTGCACGTAACGCGCGACGACATCCTTGATGTGAAGAATTCCGACAATCACCTCGATGGATCCCCGGTACACGGGAAGCCGGCTGTACGGGCTTGCCGCCACGATTCGAAGGACCTGGTCGAACGGCAGGTCCGCGTCAACCGTGGCCAGCCGTGCGCGAGGAACCATCAGCTGGCGCGCCGTGCGAAGCCCGAGGCGCAGCGCACGATGAAGGCGCACCTGTTCCTGCGGCTCCAGCAATCCGCCGTCGCGGCTTTCCGCGATGAGCAATTCGATTTCTTCAGGCGAGTGGACATGCCGGTGCCCCGTTGACGGAACGCCGAAAAGCTTCAGCAGCAGCACGCCGCTGCCGTTGAAGAGCGAGATCGACCACGAGAAGGCGTGCATCGACCAGCGCATCGGCATGACGGTGAAGAGCGCGGTGCCGGTGGGATTCTGAAGGGCCAGCGACTTCGGAACGAGCTCGCCGACGATGACCGCCAGGGTCGTCAGCAACACGAGCACAATCGCCGCGGCCGCGGAGTGGGCGGTCGCCGGCTGCATCGACCCGACGCGCTCCAGAAGCGGCGCGAGCCTTGGGGCGAGGGTCGCCTGGCCGTAAGCCCCGAGGATCAGGCTCGACAGCGTGATGCCGACCTGGGACGCCGCGATGTAGCGGTCGAGCTCGCGCGGATCTTCCAGAACCGGAAGGATTCGGGCCGCCAGGGCATTCCCATCTTCCGCGAGCCTGCGCAGGCGGCTGCGGCGCGCGCTGACGGCCGCAAACTCGGCGGAAACGTAGAGCCCGGTCAACAGGATCAGCAGGGCGATGACCGCCCACGCCAGCAGCATGTTCCGGGATCGTACCGCAAAAGCCGGTGGACCACACGGGCTGGCGGGTTCCTTGCTGAATGAAGACCATGCCCTCCTTGACGAGTTTGAAAACAGCCGCACTGTGTGTGTTGGCGCTGATGAGCTGTGCTGGGTTGAGCGCGCAGGACTTGGGGACCGGGGACATTTCACTCCGTCCGTCAGAAACCGCGACACTCGCCGGCCAGTGGACGAAGTTGACCGATGCGACCGCGGCCGGCGGATCCGCGGTCTGGTTCCCCAATGCCGGAGCCGCCAAGATCGTGACGCCGTCCCCGAATCCCGCGGCCTATTTCGAGGTCTCGTTCGCGGCCCAGGCCGGGATTCCCTATCGGCTGTGGCTGCGGGTGCGCGCCCAGAACAACGACTGGCTGAACGATTCCGTGTTCGTGCAGTTTTCGAGCTCGACAGATATAGCCGATGCCCCCGTCTACCGCATCGGAACGACCTCGGCAGCGGAGGTCAATCTGGAAGACTGCAAGGGCTGCGGCCTCAGGAACTGGGGTTGGCAGGACAACGGTTGGGGTGTGGGAGTGCTCGGTCCCGCGATCTACTTTGCCTCATCCGGCCGCCAGGTCCTCCGTGTTCAGTCACGCGAGGACGGCGCGATCATCGATCAGATCATCCTTTCGCCGTCGAGGTTCATCTCGACACCACCGGGTGCACTGAAGAGCGACGCGACCATCTATCCGACGCCGACGCCGGCGCCGTCGCCCCAGATGACGCTCGTGCGCGGCCCGTACCTGCAGCAGGCCGGCGCCGATCACGCGACCGTGGTGTGGGCGACGCGTGAAAGCGGCGCCGCCGAGGTGCGCTACACCGACGGCGGCACCACGTCGCGTGCAGCCGCAGCATCGCGGCTCGTCCCCGCGAGCGTGACTGGTTTTTCGTTTGATTACTACCAGCACGAGGCGTCGATCGCCGGGCTGTCGGGGTCCACGACCTACACGTACAATCCATATGTCGCCGGCGTGGATGTGACGGCGGGATCGCACACGCTCCGCACGGCGCCGGGAACGGGCACGGTCAGGTTCATCGCCTTTGGCGATAGCGGGACTGGATCGGCAGAGCAGCGTCAGCTGTCGGCGCTGATGAACGTGGACAATTTCGACCTCGCGCTGCACACCGGCGACATCGCCTACGGCAGCGCGACTGGCACCGGCGACGCCTCGTACCTCTCCTTTCAGGATTGGTTCTTCGCGATTTACCAGGCCTGGCTTGGCTCGCGACCGTTCTTTCCGGTCGAGGGGAACCACGACAGCCGCCCAACGAACAACAACGGCGCCGCCTACCTGGATCTCTTCTCACTCCCCAGAAACGGCGCTTCGGCCGCATACCCTGACCACGCGGAGCGCTACTACAGCTTCGACTACGGCCCCGTGCACTTCGTGGCGCTCGACACCGAGTTTGCTTTCCAGGACGTGTCGCGAAGGGCCGAACAGATGGCCTGGCTCGACGCCGATCTCGCGTCAACGTCACAGCCCTGGAAGGTCGCGTACTTTCACCGGTCGCCGTATTCCGCCGGCGGGGAGCACGGATCCGATCTGGCCGTGCGCTCGACGTTCGGCCCGCTGTTCGAGCGCCACGGCGTGGCCCTCGTCATCTCCGCCCACGAGCACGATTACGAGAGGACCTACGCCGTGCGCGAAGGCACGAGCGGATCTGCCGTCACGTATCTCGTGACGGGCGGCGGCGGTGCACCGTTGTATCCTTCGGGAACGGCCGCCTGGACGGCGTACTCAGCGTCCCGCCATCACTACCTGCGCGCTGCGGCGGATGAGTGTTCAATCCACGTCGAGGCGGTCGGACTTGACGGATCCGTGTTCGACACCACGGATCTCAATCGATGCGCGGCTCCGGCGCCCGAGGTTGTGCTGTACGCGTCGGACGCCACGATCACCGGCACCGCCTGGACGCGCGTCTCGGACACCACCGCGGCCGCCGGAACGCGGCTGCACAATCCGGACGCGGGCGCCGCGAAGGTCACCACGGCGCAGGCGCAGCCTGGCAGCTATTTCGATCTGCCGTTGGATGCCGTCGCCGGTGTGCCGTACCGGTTGTGGCTTCGAGGCAAGGCCTCCGCCAACTACTGGGCGAACGACTCGGTGTTCGTCCAGTTCTCGGACACCGTCGATCAGGGGGGCGCGCCGGCCTTCCGTATTGGCACACCCACCGCCGCGACGGTGAACTTGGAAGACTGTGCCGGATGCGGAGTCTCCGGCTGGGGCTCCGGGCGCCGTAGCGTGCCCTGAAAGGCGCATGGCCCTCGTGCTCGTGGTATCGGACTATTCCCGGTTGGGCGCAGAGCGGCTTTGGGGCGCGGCCTTCGACGAGCGGCGCGTCTCCGCGATGTTGGCGCAGTGCGGCTTTTCGGTGGC
>JANNHC010000741.1:0-13982 GCA_031404215.1 Acidobacteriota bacterium | reverse complement strand
GGGAGAGTGTCGAGGTGCCGCTCGGGGTGACGCTTCACCTTGTAGGCGCGCCTGAGGAACTTCGCATAGGGGACGAACTGTTTCATCGCCCCCGACATTGACCTGGCAGGGACTGAGGCACGTCGGGCACACCTTGGTTTTCAGGTGCTCGCGGTGCAGCAGGTTCTCGGCATTGTAGTACAGCGATTCGGCGGAGTCGTCCAGCACGTTGCCGAGCTTTTCCGAGTTCTCGCAGTAGTGCAGGTCCCCGGTCGGATTGAGCAGCAGACCCTGGCTCTGGAACGGGCAGGGCATCGTCCGCTTATATCCGTTGGCGATCATGTCGGCGTAGTGCAGGTAGAGGAACGCCTGGCCGCTCAACACGGATTCTTCCTGGACGCGGTCGAGGAAGAACTTCCGCATGAATTCTTCTTCGCGCTGCTTGAACCCGATCGACTCCTCGAGCTCCTTGTTGTGCAGCATGGCGTCGGTGAAACGCAGCATGTTGAACACGACGTCGAGCCCTTTCGCCCGCGACCACGCGAGGATGTTCTCGGCGTCCGTGAGGTTGGTCGCAAAGATCGTGGATGCGATCCCGAACTGGAAGTTGTCGTGCAGCTTCGACAGTGCGTGCATCGCTTCAATGGTCTGCGACGCCTTGTCGAAGCCCTTCTTCACGGCGCGGACCTGGTCATGCACGTCGCCGATGCCGTCGAGCGACACCCGGATGCTGATCAGGATGCCGTTCGCGGCGCAGAATTCGACGATGCGCGTGAGCATCGGGATGGCGCGTTTGGGCGTGAGCCCGGTCGTGTTGATGCCGATCTTCCGCATCCGCGGCAGATGCCGGTGGAACATCGCCACCATCTGTGGGAGATCCAGGCGCGTCGTGGGTTCGCCACCGGAAATGTTCAAGTTCTCGACCGCGCCCCAGAACGGATTCGCCAGGACCGGCTCGAGCTGAGCGAGGGTCATGTCCGACTTGCGGTCCCCCCACTTCCAGTTGTTGCACATCGTGCACTTGGCGTCGCAGACCCAGGTGCAGTTATAGATGAGCACCGTCGGGCGAATCGGGTGGATCTTCGCGCTGACGAAGGTACTGACGAGATCGCGCGGGACACCCGCGGCCGCTTTGGCGAGGTACTGCAGGCGGAAGGTGTTCGTTGCCATTATGGGGTGCCTTCCATGGTAACCCGGGAATCGGGGGAAGGCAAACGGTTAAAAGGCAGAGGGCAAAGGGTTTCTGGCCCTTTGCCCTCCGATGCGGTTCGAACGTTCGGACTACTCCCCAGGGAACGATGGCCGAGGACGGGCCGACAGCCATAGGTTCTTGTAGATCGCTCCCGGAATGCTCGCGTCGCTCAGGCCCGCTCGGCCGACCGGCGCCCCGAGATGGACGAAATGCGGTACCGGCCTGTAGGCATACGCGCTCGTGCCGCGGGACGCGGCGTAAATCACGCGACCGTTTGGACCATCCTCGCGCACCTCAAGGGCCGCACGCGTGCCCCATGTGAATTTCCAGAAGTACCACCGCTCGTCGCTGAATGACACGCCGATGCGATCGCTGTCGAAGATTCGGCCGTGGTCACCCGCATCGCCCATGATGATGCGGAACACCACGGCACCGGGGGTCGGGTACTGGCGGCCACGTTTTTCCACCGTCATCCGGTAATCGTTGTCCGTGAGGTCGTTGCCCCCACCTTCCTGCATGCTCATGATCTTGGTCTTATCACCCGGCGACCCTTCATCGACGCCGGTCACCATGACGGAGAATTCCCCGGCCTGCAGGTTCTGGGGCAGCTGGTAACTCACCCGGCTGTCGTGTCCAAGCAGCTCGAGGCCCTTGCCGGCAATGAACTCGGTGCCTCCGACAGGAGTGCCCACGGTTCTGCCATTGGTCAGCGGGTCGAATATTTCGGGTGTGGCGTTGATGTATCCGCCCGATGGCGTGCGGAATGACGCGGCCGCTGACCATGGACCCGAGGCCCCCGTGACCACCGCGCGGACGCGCCATGTATGCGGCGCGTCGAACGCGAGTGCGGCGTCCACCGTGTGCTCAACGTTCGCGCCGGAACCGGCGCCGCCCGTGACCCGCGAATACACGACCGTGCCCCCCGCATTCTTCACTTCGTACTCGTAGGAGGGGCTGACATCCGCGAACTTGCCCTGGGACTTACTGGCGACGAGCACGATGGTCCCTTCCGGCTGGGCATTGTTGATGGGGGACACCGGCGCGGGTGCGGTCGCCTTCAGCGTGGAACCGTCGGCTGCGGCGGTTGTCGAAGGCTCCGCGCTGGAGCTGGGGGCCACAGGAGTCTCCGGCGACTTGGAACAGGCGACTGCCAGCGCAAGCAGAGCGGCCGCCGACGAAAGGGCAAACCTTTTGTGGAGCATCAAAGTACAACCTCAACTGTGTTACGAGCCCGCTGGGATGGGGGCGCTGGAAGGCTTGATGGTACTACAGAGTTGTAAGCCTGTCACCGCGAAATCGCGGGGCGCGTGCTACCATTGACGCTCTTTGACGTGCGCCGGATTTCTGCCGCATCCGGCGTCAGCTCTACAGGAGAACAGCGATTTGAAGACGATGAAAGCAGGCGTGCTCTGCCTCGTACTGTGCGCGACCGTAGCCCCGAAGGCGCACGCGCAGATGACCTGGATGGACAAGGGATTCGTGAACCTCACGGGCGGCGCCCAGGTGGGCTCGCGTTCGCTCACCGCAGCCGCGTCCTTCGACATTTACGACGAGCAGGCGTCGGTGTCCTCGTCGCAGGACGTCAAGGGGGGAGCGTTCTTTGACATCAGCGCCGGGTACAAGGTCTGGGAAAACCTCGCGCTCGGCGTGGGATATTCGAGGGCAGGGAGCAAGACGGACGCGGCAATCACCGCATCAATTCCAGATCCGCTGTACTTCGACAGACCGCGCTCGGTATCGGCAACCGCGAGTGACCTCAAGCACACGGAAAGCGCTCTTCACTTCATGGGCGTCTGGATGGTGCCGGTCACCGACAAGATCGACGTCGGTGCGTCCGCCGGTCCGTCCATCTTCATGGTGAAGCAGGAATTCCCCAGCGCTCTCACAGTCTCGGAGCCGGGACCTTCCGTGTCCCAGGCAGCCCCCGCCAGGGTCGACAAGACGACCGTCGGGATCAACTTCGGCGTGGACGTCACGTATCTAGTGACCAAGCGCGTCGGCGTCGGCGGTCTCGCTCGCTACACGTGGGGTTCTGCAGATCTCGAGGGGGCGTCCGAGAAGCTCACCGTGGGCGGATTCCAGATCGGCGCGGGCGTCCGGTATCGTTTCTGAGGCACCCTGAGTTTTACGGCGGTGCCAGCGTAATCCTGGCGTCGCCCTGCGGTCGCATCCTTTGTCGCGCAGGGCACGCCACGCGTCTTGGCGCGTCCTCGGCACCGACTCGCGAAGAGCTTTCCCGGAGGATTTCAGCGTGAAGCAGTGGACCATTCGCCTGTGCTCATCTGCCGTGTTGTCGATGGCGGCCGCCTGCGGAGGCGACTCGGCGCCGAGCTCGCCGACTCCGGTTGCCGCAAATCTGACGGCTCCCGCTCTCGAATCTCCGGCGAACGACGAACAGCTCGACAACCTCCGACCTGTGCTCACGGTCAGGAACGCCTCGTCGGACCAGACCGGTGTTCGGATGTACGAATTCCAGGTGTCCGACAACTCCGGCTTCACCGCCGCCACGACCTCGAACATCGAGGGCTTCGCGGCCACGGTCGGCAAGACCGGCGTCCCCGAAGGCGCCAACGGGAGGACCACCTTCACGCCCGATACCGATCTGCAGCCCACGACCGTGTTCTACTGGCGTGCCCGAGCGGTCCAGGGGACCGTCACCTCGGCGTGGTCCTCGGCCGGGATCTTCCGTTCGAAGCTCGTCGGGTTCAATCGCGCGGGCGTGCTGTACGATCCGCTGATCCACGAAGAAACCGTCGGGGATCGCGTGGGGGCCACGACGTTCATCAAGGGCGTCGGAATCAGGCTCGAGAATGGGCAGAGCTTCGTCAGATACCTGCTGCCGCAGACGATTACGAACGGCGAATTTTCGATGGACGTGGAGGGACTTCGCGCGAACAACCCCGGCGCTGACAAGGCGAAGGTTTTCGGCATGCAGAAGGGGCAGACCGACTTCATCACGAACGACTATCGCGTGGACGTCCAGTACCGCGGCACTGCCGGCTTCCCGCCGAACGCAATCCAGTGGCGGGTCATCTATGGAGACGCCGATGATCTCAGCGTCAGGTACGAACCGGATACGGCCAAGCGGAATGCCTCGGTGTTCCCGCTGAACCCGGCCACTGTATATCACTGGAAGTTCACTTGGGGGAGCCGGATCGATCTCGTCGTCCGCGATGGGGGGATCACCGGGACCGCCTTCTACGACTTCGGCATGGCGGCGCCTCGTGGCATGTACGATCCGAACCCGCACTACGCGTACCTGGGCGCACCAGTGGGGCGCAGCGGCGGCGAGTCGGCGTCGATAGCCGGAACGATCTACCGGAACGTCTGGCTCGCCAACCGCCCGCGTCCGGCGTCGCTCGGCAGCGCCCTGCGCAGCCGGTAGCCGTACAACGCAAAGGGGCCGGCGCGGTAATCCCGCGCCGGCCCCTTTGCGCTTAAACCTAAATCTTACTGAATCTCACAGACATCCACGCGGATGCTCGGCACGGTGGAGGGTCCGGACCAGACCGGCAGCTGCGCGCCGTCCGAATCACTCAGAACATCCCATTGTCTCTGTCCGCTGCCCGAGCCCGAGCAGATGATGTCGCACGAGTAGCCGCCGCACTGGTGCCCGCTGGCCTTCCTGAGAATCCCGAACGGTCCGCCGGCAATCCCGCTGGCGTTGAGCGATCGCGCCACGTTCTTCTCAAATTGCACAAGATCGCTCGACGACATGCGCCCATATTTCGCGCGTTCGCACTCGACGATGGCCAGCGGAGAGCTCGACCTGCACGGCGCACTCGGACTGGGCGAGGGTCCTGGCGTCGGCGCGACGACCGGTAGCGGCGTTCTGAAGGTTTGTGACCCGGCCCATGCGCTCGTTGTTTCACCATCGCCAGCCCGCGCGCGCCAGAAGTGCGGCAGATCGGTTGCGAGATCTGCGGTCACCGCAAACGTCGTCTGCCCGGATTCTTCTCCGGAGACCCCGGCGGCGACGATCTTGCTAAACGACTGGTCGGTCGCAATCTGGAATTCATAGGACAGCGCCCCGACGGCGGCGTTGCGATCGGAATTGCTGACCCGCAGCGTCGGACGCCGTGACGTGACCCGCTCGTTGTTGACGGGAGAGGCAAGGCCCGGCGCATTCAACGATGGCTTCGGCAGCACTTCGAATTGCGACGACGAGAACTGGCTCGCATTCGCCCCGTCGTCGGCCTTCGCGCGCCAGTAGTAGGCGCGGCCGAGATCGAGGCGATCGATCTGGACGCTCGTGCGGCCCCCTTCGCCGGCGGGAACACCGCTGCGCGCATAAACTTTCGACGTGAAGTCGGCGTCGCTCGCGACTTCGAACATGTACAAGACCGGGCGGACGCCCGTCGACGTGGCGTTCTCGATCACCAGCTTGATCGGCTGCTGCGATTCCTTATATTTGAAGCCCTGTGCGGGCTCGACCAGCTTCGGGGCCGTGATGTTCACGCCCGCGATCGGACCCGCGACTGAGGGGCTGAGCGGATTGGAACTTTTCTTGGCCTCGCAACCCGCGAGGGCAATCGAAAGAGCAGCGCACAGCGCCACCGTGGCGGTCTGGTGTTTCGTCATGGGATCCCTCGTACGTCGCGTATTCGCAGGTATGCAGCGGCGGGCAGCCGCATGCAGACACACTTTCGGCCACAAACCAACTGAACTTTAGGGAGCCTGAGACTGTTGAAAAAGGAGCACTCCAATAGTAGACCCTTGGTCTATCCCAGTCAAGGCAAAGCCTCGCCTGGATGGCCTGCCCGCGTGGTTCGGAAGCTCTTGAAGATGGAAGAGTTGCGCGGAATCAAGCTCAGTTGAGGCCCGGCGCTAGTCTTCGGCCAGTACCGCGTTGAACCGCCCCTGGGCGCGTGCGGCGTGCCGGCCCAGATACGTCAGCCCCCCTGACAACGAAAACAGCATGATCAACGCGGCGCCCATGAATGAGACAAGCAGCGCGGACTCGAGGGGGAGGCCGAGGTGCGTGAAATAGAAGCCGAAGGTCGCTTCCCGGACCCCGAAGCCGTTCATCGAGAGCGGAAGCATCTGGACGATGAACGTGACCGGCACGATGACGGCGAGCTCGGCAAACCCGATGGGGATGCGCATGCTGTGGGCAATCGCGAGGTAGAAGCCGACGAGCAACGTCTGCACGACGACGGCGCCCGCAAAGCATCCGGCGAGATTCGCCGGCGATTCCCGAAAGCGCGAGAGCGCGAGCGTCAGACGGGCGAGCCGTTCGTCCACCCACTCCGCGTGCAGCAGTCGGAGCGGGTGGAGCAGCTTCGTGAACGTCGCAGGAAACAGCAACGCGATCGTGCCGATCGCCGTCGCGACGGCGAACGCCACCCACAGGGCGCCCGCTCCCGCGGCTCCGACCGCATCAGTGAACCGCGGTCCGGCCGTGGCCCCGATAGCCGCCATCAGCACGAGACCGAGCAGGCCGATCCCACGATCGATCAGCACCACAGTCGTGGCGAGCGTTTTGGAACCGGCAGCTGGCGCGGTATCGGCAATGCGGATGACGTCGCCGCCGATGTTGCTCGGCAGAAAGTTGTTGAAGAACGTCGCGACCAGGAACGATCCCGTCAGCCTCTTGAACGGGAACAGCAGCCCCTGGGCCCGGAGGAGCAGTCCCCATCGCCACGCGCTCGTAAGGATCATCACGAGGTACAACGCCAGCGCGCCGGCCAGCCAGGCCGGGGACGCATTTCTTGCCAGGGACCACAACCGTGCGAGATCCACGCGCGAAAACAAGAGCCATAGCAACCCGACGCTGACGGTGGCTTTGACCGCGGTAATCAGCAGGCTGCGCGCTCGTGCACCGGACGGGTTCTCTGTCTGAGTGTTCACGTGTTGAAAGGGAAGATGAAACTGTACCACTAAACCACGCAAACGGCGAGAGTTACGTTGACCTTTCCGATGCCGTTCCCTACAATTTCAGTGACCGCATTGTGAAAATCCTGATGATTGCTCCGGAGCCGTTTTTCGAGCCCCGGGGAACGCCGTTCAGCGAATACCATCGTATACGCGCACTGCTCGAGCTCGGCCATACGGTCGACCTCGTCACGTACCCGTTCGGCCGCGACGTCTCGCTGCCTGGGTTGCGCGTGTTCCGTTGCCTGCGACCGCCGTTCATGACAGGCATCGGGATCGGTCCGTCCTGGTCGAAGATTCCGCTCGATGTGCTCGTCGCATGCACGTCGTTTCGGCGCGCCCTGTCGGCACGTTACGACGTGGTCCATTCACACGAGGAAGGCAGTTGGTTCGGGGTCGTGATCGCGTCGGTGCTGGGCCTCCCCCATCTCTACGACATGCACTCCAGCTTGCCTCAACAGCTGGATAATTTCTCCTTCAGCCGCTCTCGTCTGTTGACCAAGGCCTTCACGTGGCTGGAGCGCTTCGTCGTGCGCCGATCGAAGGTCGTGGTCGTCATCTGTCCGCATCTCGCCGATCATGTTCGCGGCATCGAGCCGGGAGTTCCGGCGGTGTTGATTGAGAATGCGCCGGGCTCAGGGGATACACCCATTGAGGGATCGGGCGATCGCATCAGGGAGGAGCTCGGCCTTCCAGAAGCCGCGCCGGTGGTGCTCTACACGGGCACGTTCGAGGCATATCAGGGCCTCGACCTGCTGTTCGCGTCGGCGCGGCACGTCCTGGCTCGCCGCCCCGACGCGCGGTTTGTGCTTGCGGGTGGGCGCCCCGACCAGGTGTCCTCGGCCCGGCAGCAGGCGGATCGGATGGGCATCGGCCACGCAGTGGTGTTCGCGGGCCAGCGTCCCGCCGAAGAGATCCCCCTCTTTCTCGATGCCGCGAACGTACTGGTATCGCCCCGCAGCACGGGGACGAATACGCCGTTGAAGATCTATCAGTACCTGCGCTCAGGGCGGCCAATCGTCGCGACGCGCCTGCTCACGCACACCCAGGTCTTGAATGACGATGTCGCGATTCTGACGGCGGCGACGGCCGAAGGATTTGCGGCGGGTATCCTGACCGCGCTCAGTGACCGGGATCGCGCGCGCGCAGTGGGGGATTGCGCACGCGCGCTTGCGGAGACCAAGTACAGCTACGAGGCGTATCTCTCCCGTACGCGCGAGGCGTGTGCGCATCTGACCGGTGAAACGACACCGCAGGTGGCCGGGGGAATTGCATGACGCGACGGCCGCATTCCCGAGCAGACCACTACAGCTATTCCGTGTATGCCGACCCCGCGATGGCGGAGGCGTTCGATGCGCTCCGCTTCAGCGGACCCGTCGGCCGGCTCATCGCGGAGACGCAGGAACGGGTCATCGCGGCCTTCCTGGCGCCGGTCGCGGGCCGCACCGTGCTGGACGTGGGCACCGGGACGGGACGCGCCGCCATCGCGCTTGCGGCGCGCGGCGCCCGGGTCACCGGCGTCGATGCGTCGGCCGAAATGCTGGCGGTCGCCGAGCGCCGAGCAAAGGATGCGGGCGTCGGCGTGACGTTCACGCCAGGCGATGCGCACGGGCTGGCGTTTCCGGATCGGTCGTTCGACGCCGTGATCAGCCTGCGCGTCCTGATGCACACCCCCGACTGGCGGCAGTCGCTCGGGGAACTGTGCCGCGTCGCGGGCCGCCGGGTAGTATTCGATTACCCCGCCCTCGCGAGCGCCGCCGCGCTGCAGGCAGCCGCCAGGCACGCGGTCCACGCCGTTGGCGGCAGAGTGGAAGCCTACCGCGTCTTCTCGGACGGCGCGATCGCCGCCGCGCTCCAGGCAAACCGCTTTCGCATCGTCGACACCCACCGGCAGTTCGTGCTGCCAATCGCGCTTCACAAGCGTGTGAATTCTGCCGCCGCGACGGCTCGGATTGAAGGCGCCCTGGCGCGTGCCGGTCTCACGCGGCTCCTCGGATCTCCCGTGACGATCGTGGCGGAGCGTTGCGCGTCCTAGTGACCGGGGCCACCGGTTTCACCGGCGGTCACCTCGCACGCGCCCTCGCGGCCCGAGGCGATCACGTTCGCGCCCTCGTCCGCCCGGGGTCAGACCCCGGCCCCCTGGGGTCCGAGCCCGGGGGCGTCGAGGTTGTCGTTGTCCAGGGGGACCTGCGTGATGCGGATTCGCTGAAACGCGCGGCGGCGGGGGTTGATATCGTCTATCACATCGCGGCCATTTATCGGCATGCCGGCCTTCGCGACGACGAGTACCGGGCGGTGAATGCGACAGCGGTACGGACGGTCGTCGAGGCCGCGAAGGCAGGCGGCGCGCGCCGGGTCGTGCACTGCAGCACCGTCGGTGTCCACGGCGACGTCGAGCATCCGCCGGCTGATGAAGACGCGCCGCTCAGGCCCGGCGACATCTATCAACAGACCAAGCTCGAAGGGGAAACCGTCGCGCGCGAGGCTGCCCGCGACACGGGCGTTGAAGTCGTCATCGCGCGTCCCACCGGGATTTATGGTCCCAGCGATCGCCGGCTTCTGAAACTCTTTCGCGGCGTGGCCCGCCGCCGTTTCGTCATCCTCGGCGACGGCCGCATCTATTACCACCTCACGTATATCGACGATCTCGTCGAAGGGTTCCGGCTGTGCGGCACCGTACCGGCGGCGGCCGGGCGCACCTACATCCTGGCGGGCGGCGAGGTGACGAACTTGAACGAGCTGACCGGCCTCATCGCGCGGGAAGCCCGCGTGCCGCCTCCGCGCCTGCATCTTCCCGTCTGGCCATTCTGGGCTGCCGGTGCGCTGTGCGAGGGGATCTGCGGGCCGTTCGGCCTCGAACCGCCGATCTATCGACGGCGGGTTGACTTCTTCACCAAGAGCCGCGCCTTCAACATCTCGCGTGCACGCGCCGAACTCGGGTACGCACCGACCGTCGGACTGCGCGAAGGCATCGCCCGCACGCTCAGCTGGTATCGCTCTCGGGGATGGATCTAATAGGGTTCTACGGGGTTCGCCTTGGTTCTACAGGGTTCTACAAGGTTCGAGCGGCACGATATGCTACGGCACAGATCACGCTGATGACCGGAATTCCACGCGCGCAGGACCAGCTCTTCAATCGACGCACGTCGGCGCGTGAGAAATACGCCGCGCTGGTCGTCGGCCGGCCGGGCTGGAGGGCGCTGATCAAGCACGAGCTGGTGACGCTGGCGTCGCAGAGCACGCCGGGTGCTCTCGGGCTGGCGCTGCGGCAGACGCTGTATCCGTCGCTGCTTGGCGCATGCGGCCGCAACGTCGTCTTCGGCCAGAACGTCGTCCTTCGCCATCCTCACAAGATCCGGATTGGCGACAACGTCGTGATCGACGACAACTGCCTGATCGACGCCAAGGGGACGACCAATCGCGGCATCACGATTGGGAACGGCGTGTTCATCGGCCGCAACACGATCCTGTCCTGCAAAAACGGAGACATTGATCTCGACGATGGAGCGAATGTCGGGTTCAACTGCGAGATCTTTTCGGCCAGCGCGGTCCGCGTGGGCCGCGATGCTTTGATCGCGGCGTACTGCTACGTGATCGGCGGCGACCACGATTTCAGCGATCCCTCTCAGCCGATCTTGTCCCAGGGCCGCCGGTCGGCCGGGGTGACGATCGGCGCCGGTGCGTGGCTGGGCGCCGGCGCCAAGATCCTCGACGGCGCGTCGGTGGGCGATCGCGCGGTCGTGGGCGCCGCGGCGGTCGTCCGCGACGCCGTTCCTGAAGAATCGATTGCCGTAGGCATCCCGGCCAGGGTGATCGGGCGACGCCCTTCGACACGCTCAGGGCAGGCGGATTCGGCCGGACCGGCGCGGGGAGACGCGTGAAGCTCAACGTGCTGCAGGTCTGCGATCACCTCGGATGGGAAGGATCGCGCATGCACGGCGTGAAGCGTCTGTTCGCCTGGATGATTCCGCGGTTCGATCCCGAGCGTTACAACGTGTCGCTCGTGAGCCTTCGCAAGAAGGACCTGTCGGAAGAAACGCTCGAGTCGTTAGGCGTGGACATCACGTACTTGCACAAATCGAAGTTCGATCCTGCGACGCTTCCGGCGCTCCTGAAAGTGATCGATCGCCAGAAGATCGACGTCCTGCATCTGCACGGCTACGGGGCGACCACGTTCGGCCGGCTCGCGGGGGCCATGCGGCATCTGCCCACGATCGTCCACGAGCATGCGAACCTGACCGACACGCCGTGGTTTCAGAAAGTCGCCGATGCGGCGCTCGAGCCGGTGACCGACATCGCACTCGCCGTGTCGCAAAGTACGGCGGACTTCGTCATCAAGGCCCGGCAGATTCCGGCCCGGAAGGTGAAGGTCGTCTACCTCGGCGTGCCACTCGAAGAGTTCAGCCGTCAGCGCCCTGAGCCGGAGATAATTGCCGCGCGCGCCGAGCTTGGCATCGCGCCGTCGGACTTCGCCATCGGAACGGTGACGCGCCTGCACGACTCGAAAGGCAACTCGTACCTCGTGGACGCCGCACGGCTCGTGCTGAACGATCGCCCCCACGCGCGCTTCTTCGTCGTCGGCGAGGGACCCTTGCGCGAGCCGCTCGAGGCGCAGGCGCGCGCGCTGGGCATGACGGATCGTTTCGTCTTCGCCGGTTTTGCAAAGGATGTCGCTCGGGTGGTGTCGGCCTTCGACCTCAGCGTGTTCCCGTCCCTCTGGGAGGGCACGCCCCTGACGGTCTTCGAGGCGCTCGCGATGGGGAAAGCCATCGTCGCGACCGACGCGGACGGGCTCCTGGACGTGCTGACCCACGAGCGCGACGCGATCATCGTCCCGAAGCGGAACGCCCGCGCGCTGGCCGACGGCTTGATCCGTGTCATGGACGAGCCACACACGAGGGATCGCCTTCGGGCGGCCGCGTACGAGACCGGGAAGCAGTACGACATCTCGGCGTTCGTTCGCAAAATGGAACGCCTGTACGAGATCCTGCACCGCGTCTCACGCGCGACGCGGCGCAAGGGGGTCCTCGTCTCCGATCTGTCGTTCCTGACGGGCACCGCGCCGATATGAGCGCCGAGACCGCAGCCGGGCGCCCGGCCAATCTGCGCCCGGGCCTGATTCTCGTCGCCGCGGCGCTTGCGGTGTACGGGGGCCTCGCGCTGGCCGTCGATTTTCCCCGGGCGGCGATTGGGATTCAGAGCGACGAAGCCACGTACTACATGATGGGGCACAGCCTCGCCAAGGACGGCGATCTCACGTATCGCCGCGAGGATCTGGTGCGTGTCTGGAAGGAGTTCCCGTCCGGGCCGTCGGGACTTTTCCTGAAGCAGGGGCGCGACATCCTCGACTACGGCGCCATGTGGCGTCCACCCTTCTTCTGGGTGCGCACGCAACCCGATCCGGACCCCACGAGATTTTTTTACGGCAAGTCGTTCGCATATCCGTTGTTCGCGGCGCCATTCGTGCGGCTGTTCGGCACCAACGGATTCCTGGTGCTCCACGCGGTCCTCCTCGGCCTCGTGGCGTGGTGCAGTTACCTCTTCCTGCTGACCCGGATGAATGCGCTCCTGGCGTCGGCCATGACGGGCGCGTTCATCATGGCGTCGGTGGTTCCGGTGTACTTCGTCTGGATCACGCCGGAGTTTTTCAATTTCTCGCTCGGCGTTCTCGCGTACTTCAGCTGGCTCTACAAAGAGGTCGCGCCGCGAGACGCCCCCGTGCGGGGCACGCGGTGGCTCCTGTCCCCGTCGAGCGACATCCTCGCGGCGATTCTGCTCGGCATTGTGACGTTTTCGAAGGTCACGAACGCCCTGCTGTTCCTGCCGATGCTGGTGTGGCTGGCCTGGCGGCGCCGTTGGGGGCACGTTCCTGGTCGCGGGCATGGTCTTCGGAGTCTGCGGGGCCGGGTTGTTTCTCGCCAACGTCGCCATCTCCGGGGAGTGGAACTACCAGGGTGGCTACCGTCGCACCTTCAACTTTGAGTTTCCGTTCCAGCGGGACACCTCGGTGTTCGAGGTCGGGACCTTGATGGGCCGCGACGAGGCGCTGACCGACATCATCTTCGACGGCCGCGTGTTCTGGACGAACCTCGCGCACAACCTCGCGTATGTCTTCGTCGGCCGTTACGCCGGCCTGGTGGCGTATTTCTTCCCGGCGGTCTTCGTGATGCTGGCGTTCCTGTCAGCGCCACGCCGCCGGCCGCTCTGGCAATGGCTCGTGCTTGGCGCCGGCATCCTGCAGATTCTCTTCTTCATCGTCAACACGCCCTACACGTGGAACGGCGGCGGCGGGTCGGTCGGCAACCGGTATTTCATGGGCGCGTATGGCATTTTCATCTTTCTCCTGCCGCCGCTGGCGCGCACATGGACGGCGGTGGTTCCGTGGGTGATCGGCGGCCTCTTTACCGCGCCGCTCGTGTTGAACCCGTTTGTCGCCTCGTTCCATCCTGGGAGCTACGCTAAACACGGGCCGCTGCGGTGGCTGCCGGTCGAACGGTCGCTCGTGAACGACTTGCCCATCAACACGGACGTCTCCCGGGTGCGCGTCTGGTTCGGCGACGATCCGGTCAAACACGACCCGGGCTTTCAGATTTACTTTCTGGACGACAACGCGTACGGCCGAGAGGACGACAGGAGCTTCTGGGTGAAGGGGGAATCGCGCGCAGAGTTCCTCATCAAGACGGATCGGCCCATGAAGCGCCTCGTGCTGACGCTCAGCCCGGGACCGCTCGATACGACGGTGACCGCGTCGGTCGACGGGCGCCGCCAGCAGGTGCTCGTACGCGACCCGCAGCAGATCTCGTTCACGCTGCCACCAGGCTTCTGGTACCAGGCCCGCGCGTACGTCTGGGTCGTGTCGATCTCGAGCAGCAGCGGGTTCGTCCCGATCTTCCACGGCGCCGACACGGACGCACGCTTCCTTGGCGTTCGCGTCAAG
>JANNHC010000740.1:0-6159 GCA_031404215.1 Acidobacteriota bacterium | reverse complement strand
TCGCCGAGCACCTCGGCGTGGTACCCTGCGGGGAAGGAGACGTTCGCGAGCGCGGCCTTGATGTCTCTCGCGACGGCGCCGAGGTCGCGGTCCTTTACGTTGGCCGTGACATCGATGCGGCGCGATCCCCCTTCGCGGGTGATCTCGTTTGGCGTCGGCGCCAGCGAGACATCCGCCACCGCATCGAGCGGCACGTATCCGCCGCCGCCGGTATCGATCGGCATCCGCTTGATGGCGAACAGGTCCGCCCGCGCGGACGGCACGCCCCACACGACCACGTCGAAAATCTTCTGCTGCTCATAGATCTCGCCGACCTTGCGCCCCTGGAGGATGGTGGCGACGGTCTCGCGGATCCGCTGGGGCGTCACCCCGGCCATCTGTGCGCGGTCCGGCCGCATACGGACGAGCACCTGCGGCACCAGCGTCAGTTGCTGTTGGGCGAGGTCCGCGACGCCGGCGATGCCCGAGAGCGCCTTCCGCACGTCGGTGGCCTTCGCGCCCAGCGCCGTGAGGTCCGGACCGAAGATGCGAACGACGATGGTCGCGCTCGATCCTGTCAGGACTTCCTTGATGCGCTCGCGCAGGTAGGTGAGCAGGTCCCGCGTCAGCCCGGGATAGCCGTCCACGACCGACTGGATCCGCGCCACGGTCGCCTCGTAGTCCACCGAGGGGTCGAGGCTGATCCACAACTCGGTGAAGTTGGCGCCGACGACTTCGTCGGCGACTTCCGCCCGTCCGATGTGCGACCCGAAGTTGCGCACACCGGGGATCGCGCGCAGCTCCTGGCTCGCGCGCACCGTGATGCGCCGCATCGCGTCGAGCGACGTGCCCGGCTTCTCGACCCAGTGCATCAGGAAGTCGTATTCCTTGAAGTGGGGGAGGAACTCCTCCCCCAGGAGCGGAAACGCCGCCGCCGTGACCAGCAGCGCGAAGAAGAGAATGGCGATGGCACGTCGCGGGGCATGGATCAGCTTCGGAAGAAACCTGCGATACCGCGTTTTCAGCCAGCTGACCGCGGGCGCTTCGCGCTGATGGGTGTGCTTTGGAAGGAGCATCAGCGCCATGGCCGGCGTGACCGTCAGCGCGACACCGAGCGACGCGATGATTGCCAGGACGTACGACAGCGCGAGCGGGCGGAAGAACGAGCCGGCGAGTCCCTCGAGCAGGAACACGGGAATGAAGACGAGGATCACGATCAGGCTGCCGAACACGACAGCGCTGCGGACCTCGAGGGAGGCGTCGAGTACGACACGCATCGCGGGCTTCGGGGCCGGATCCGCCGCGTTCAGCCGCAGCCGCCGCACGATGTTCTCGACATCGATGATCGCGTCGTCCACGACCTCGCCGAGCGCAATAATCAGGCCGGCGATCACCATCGTGTCGAGCGTGCCGCCGCGATAGCGGAGGAGCAGGGCCGCCGTGATGAGCGACAGCGGAATCGCGAGGCTGCTGATGAGCGCGGTGCGCCAGTCATACAAAAAGATCGCGAGGACGACGATGACGAGGAGGCAGCCGACCAGCAGCGCCTGGTTCAGGTGATGCAGCGACAGTTCGATGAACGTCGCGGGCCGGAAGATCGTCGAATCGAGCGCCACGTCCGGGAGGCCTGGCTTCAAGGCGTCGAGCGCGGCCTCGACATCCCGGGTGACCTGCAGCGTGTTGCCATCGGGATGTTTCTCGACGATGAGCAGCAGTCCGGGGACGTCGTTCACGATGGCGTCGCCGATCGGCGGAGGGAACCCCTCGACCACGTCGGCCACGTCGCCGATCCGCACGGCGCCGCTCGATCCGGCGTTCGCGGCCGCGCCTGCCGGGGCCGTCCGCGTGATGAGGATCTGCTTCAGGTCGTCCACGCTCGACACCGCCGGCGCGTGCGCGACGGCGAGTCGCTGCTGCGCGGTCTCGATGAATCCGCCCGCCGCGGCGGACGTGCCCTCGCGCGGGGCCGGCAGCACGTCGGTGAGCGTGTCGTTGCTCGCGCGCAGCCTGTTCGGGTCTACGAGCACCTGCAGTTGCCGATCGCGCTGTCCCCAGATCGCCACGTTCGCGACCCCCGGGATCGACATGAGGCGAGGCCTGATCGTCCACTTCGCGAGCGTGGTCATCTCCAGCTGCGAGAGCTTCGTGGACGTCATGCCGATCTTCAAGACCCGGCTGAGCGACGAGAGAGGAGAGAGGATCACGGGCGGATGCGCCGCGGCCGGCAGGGTCGTCGCGATGCGGAGCAACCGTTCCTGGACCAGCTGCCGCGCGGCCATCAGGTCCGTGCCTTCCGTGAAGATGAGGACGACGGACGAGAGGCCGAGAACGGATTTCGATCGGAGCGTCTTCAGCCCGGCGATGCCGTTCATCGCGGTCTCGATCGGCACCGTGACGAGGCTTTCGACCTCGGACGTGGAGAGTCCGGGCGCCTCGGTCTGCATCTCGACGAGCGGCGGGGCGAACTCGGGGAAGACGTCGAGCGGCGTGTCGCGCGCGGCGCGCGCTCCCGCGATCATCAGCACGAAGGCCAGCGCAACGACAACGAAGCGCAGGCGGAGAGCGGTGTCAACGATCCAGCGCATGACCGCGCGCGGCTACTTTCCGACCCCGAACTCGACGCCGAACAGCTCGGCGGCGCCGTCGGTCACGACGCGCGCGTTCACCGGAGGACCCGCGGAGAGAATGGCGAGACTGCCGACAATGTCGGTGACCACGACGCGATAGCGCGCGTAGACCTGGGGTTCGCGCACGACATAGACCCAGGTGCCGCCATACGCGTCGTGGAGCAGCGCGGCCTTCGGGACCGCGAGGCCCGTCGTGGAGTCGCGGCGGGCCAGCCGGACGGCCACGCGCTCGCCGGGCCGGAAGCGCTGGCCGCCGGTCGCCGGGTTCGCCATCGAGTAATAGAGATCCACGGCCGACGTGGTCGCGTTCGCCGAGGGGGGCGGGGGAATCGGCTGCGCCAGGGCGCCGTCGGCGTCGGGCGGATCGCTCAGCCCCAGCACGCGGGCCGGGGCATCCGGATCGATGTCTCGCGATTCACCGGCGTAAATCGGCACGCGCACCCACAGGCTCGCCATCTGCACCAGGTCGAGGAGGGGTGCGGCGGCCGCCACCGTCTGCCCGGCACCGGCGTGCACGGCCTGGACGACACCGCTTTGCGGCGCTTCGATGCGGATGCCTGACTCGGACACCCCGCCGCGAATCTCGAGTGAGCGCCGATCCCGTGCGGCTTTGACATCCGCCTCGGCGACCGTGAGCTCGGCCTGCGCCTCCTCGAGCTGACGCCGGCTGCCGGCCCCGTCTTTCAGCAGTTGCTCGGCGCGCTGCGCCTTGCGCGCCGCGGCCTCGCGCCTCGCCGTCGACGTGTCGATGGCCTGTTGCGCGATGACGGGAGAGTCGCGTTCCGCCGCCGGCAGCGGCATGAGCCGGAACAGCAGCTGCCCCTTCGTGACGTTCGCGCCGGCGGTTGGCGGGCGATCCGGCGACTGGAGCACTCCGGCGGTGGGCGCGGTGATCGCGAGCGCCGTCCCCGACGGGGCCGTGATCTCTCCGCCGACGTTGCGCGTGCGCGCGACCGGCTTGTTCTCGACCGCAACCGTGACGATCGCGAGCCGCTTCTCCGCGTCCGGGGTCAAAGTGATGGTCGCCAGCTCCGTTTCCTTGACCGGGGAAGTGACCGTGGCGGGCTTCGCCGCCGCAGGGGCGGCCGGCTTGCCGTCGCACGCCGCGAGCGGCGCGAGGATGCAGGCGCACGCCGCGGCGACCCTCGCGAATGACCGTCTCCTAGAGTCCACCCGCACGCTCCCGTCCTTTCGCGTCGCATGTCCGTCCCGTCGCGCGCTCGAGCCGCGCGACCGCGCGCGCGATGTCCGCCTCGACCTCTCTGGAGCGCAGGCGCCCATCGGTCAACCGGCGCGTGGTTTCCAGCACGAACAAATATGAGATATCGCCGGCGGCAAAGGCGCGCTCGGCGGTGCGCACCTGTTCTTCCAGCGGCGCGACGACGGCCTGCTGCCAGGACGCGAAGGTGGTCCGCGCCTGCGAGAGCTGCGTCAGGGCTTCCGTCAGCTCGGACGCCACGCGCTGCTGCGCCGCGACGTAGGCCAGCCCGGCGCGCTGCATGTCCAAACGAGCGCGGGTGCGGCCCGCCTGGTTCCGATCGAACATTGGAAGCCCGAGATCGACCCCCGGGCCCATCTCGAATCCCTCCTTGCCTTGTCCGTTGGCGTCGAGCACTGCGGTGACAGCCAGGATGCGCGAGCGTTCCCATCCCATTCGCGCGCCGGCCGCTTCGACGGCAATTTCCGCCGCGCGCACGTCCGGCCGCGACGCGATCGCGTCTTTCAGCAGGCCGACCACGAGTTCGGGACTGGCGGTGCAGACGGCGGAGTTCGATGAGGCGCTCGCGGGGGTGATGATCACGTCCAGCAGCGACAGGCCGAGGCGCGTGCGCAGCGTGTTGGCGCGGAGCTGCACGTCGAAGCGGGCGCGTTCGGCGTCCTGCCGCGCGCGTGCGGCGTCGATCGTCGCCGATCGCGCTTCCAGCTCACTGATGTCGCCCGCCCGCAGGCGTGCGTCGGTAATCGTCCGGATCTCATCCAGTTGCGTCGCCGCCGCCTCCGCGAGCGTGGCGCGATCGCGCGCGAGCACCAGCTCCACGTAGGCCACCTTCACGTCGGCGACGAGGTTCAACCCGTGCTGCTCGAGGCCGCTGGCCACGCGGACGAGCGCCAGATTCGCGGCGGCGACGCGCCGGGGCCGTTCCCACAGCACCTCGATCGGGAACCGCAGCGTGGCCTCGAACTGTTTCGGACCGAGGGGGAACAGGAGCGACAGGACCGGGTTTCGGAGCAGCCCTGCTTCGAGCAGATCGGCGCGCGCGAAACCCAGGTCCGTGAGCTGCACGCGGAAGTCCGGGTTGTTCCAGAGCGCGACGGCGACCGCCTCCTCCTGCGTGAGCCCGTCCTCGACGGTCACGCCCGGCGGAATCACGGCGCCGGCGCCGGCATCGGTGCGTTCCGGCACACCCAGCCGCGACGACACGGACGGCGGTAGTGTCTGCGACTGCCTCGCCGCGCATCCGCCGGCGGTCATCGCAACGGCGAGCGTTGCCACCAAAAAACGGATCACGGTGGTTACTTCGCGCACAAGCCTCTCGACGTCCAATGATTGACCAGGGTCGTGGCCGGTTGCGAGGCCGTGAACGCTATCTGATCCCCTACGAAGACTATCACTAGAGGATCGTGAATCTCATTTGGCATCGATTGAGCTTCGCTGGCCGAGTGTGAACGTGATGTCCCTATCTGTCTCACACTTGTCACCATGCGTGCACGCCTCGTCGGCTCGGCCTGGAAAGGATGAGGTGCGGTCCCTCTCGTTTCCTGTGGGGGGCGGCAGTGCCACCGTGCCGAGCGCTCCGGTCACTCCCGTCACTCTTACGCCGTCGGTGCAGGCGGGCCGCGTGATGGACAACGTCACGGGCCAGGCGGTCGCCAGAGCGTGGCAGGGGCCTGCTCGTCAATCATCGACCTTGATGGCATCGATCGCAGCCGAGAGTTGCCGCGGTGCAAGGGTGTCTGCGGCCTGTGACGCGTATCGGAAACGGAGCTCCAGCAGGTTGAAGCCGTAGTTCCAGACATGCCGGGGCGCCGCGAATGAGGCGTCCGTCCATTCAGAACCGAGGACCGCCAGACCCAGCCGGTGCCCGTTCAATATGGCGGCGACAAGTTGAGGCTCGTGATCCCGTGGCCGATGGGCCCGGCCGATGACGTGGAGGGACGCTCCCGACCAACCGGCCCGCGGCAGCCGCACGCGCGCGACGTCCCCTTCCACCCACACGAATGTACGTCCGTTGTCGACAACGGGACTGTCCTGGCCGAAGCCGCCGCCGGTGAGGCCCACCGAGGCCGGCGTTCCTACATCAACTGTATAGGCGGCGCCCGGCTCGAACGCGGCGACGCCAAATACCATCATGGCCGCCGCACCGGTGAGAGCCGTGACGGCGGACACCGCCCGGTCAGGCATTCTCCCTGCGAGAACGTGCGCCGCGAGGGCGGCCGCGACACCGATGAACACATCGTAATAGAGGTAGATAATCGGCCAGATGGAGGTCATGGAAAATGCGAGGAGCATCAGGACCAGCAACGGCTCCACGGGCCTGCCCCGCTTGAGCAT
>JANNHC010000739.1:0-4368 GCA_031404215.1 Acidobacteriota bacterium | reverse complement strand
CGCCCCTCGGACTCCTCTACAGCGTCGCTCGCTTCGCCGCTTCGCCGCTTCGCCGCTCGCTCCGCTCCGCTGGCTCGCTCGCCAGGCTCGCTCGCGCCGGCGCAAACGCACTCGCCATTTGTGAGGTAGTTGTAATATGGCCGCGAGGTGAGCGAATGAAGCTCTATGCAATCATCGCGCTGCTGGCCGGGCTCGTGCTGGGGTCGCCTCAGGCCGCTGCCGTGACGGCGGAGTTCCGCGACCTGTTCAACGGGCGCGACCTCACGGGATGGGTCAACGTCAACACGGCCGAAGACACCTGGCGCGTCAAAGACGGCGTGCTTATCTGTTCCGGCCGTCCCATCGGTGTCATGCGCAGCGAGAAGCAGTACGAGAACTTCGTGCTCCACATCGAGTGGATGCACACCGAGCCGGGAGGAAACTCCGGCGTGTTCATCTGGAGCAACGCGAATCCGAATCCGGAGTCGCGGCTGCCGGACGGCGTCGAGGTCCAGATGCTGGAGCTGGACTGGCCGAAGCTGAATACCCGTGACGGACGTGTTCCCCCGATCGCCTACGTTCATGGCGAGCTGTTCGGCGTCGGCGGCGTCAAGACGGTGCCCGACAATCCGCGCGGCGAGCGCAGCATGTCGATCGAGAACCGCGCGAAAGGGCGCGGCGAGTGGAACACCTACGACGTCGTCGCGGTGGACGGCGTGGTCAAGCTAGCGGTCAACGGCGTGTTCGTGAACGGCGTGAGCCGCTCGACGCAGAAGAAGGGGTATCTCTGCCTCGAGTCGGAAGGCGCGGAAATCCACTTCCGCAACATCAAAATCATGGAGCTGCCGCCGGGAACTTGACGGATACACATAATATTGGCATCCTTACACATCGCGCGGATATGTGATGCGAACCAATATCGATATCGATGATCGTCTCATGCGCCAGGCCATGCGGAGCAGCGGAGCGCGCACCAAGCGGGCCGTAGTCGAGGAAGGGCTGCGTCTGATCATTCAGACCCGGGGACAGAAGGGCGTGCGGCGCCTGAGAGGCAAGCTGACCTGGCAAGGCGATCTGGAGGCATCGCGTCTCGGACGCGTGGCGAAGTAGACGGCGTGGTGATCGTCGACACGACGGTCTGGATCGACTACCTCCAGGGCGTCACGAATCGCGAAACCGACTGGGTTCATGCCGAACTGGATCGCCAGCGTCTGGGGCTCACAGACGTGATTCTCTGCGAAGTGTTGCAGGGCGTTCGCGATGAGCGCGCCGCGAAAGACGTCGAGCGCCAGTTGCTCAAGCTGCAGGTGTTCGAGAGCGGCGGTATCGACCTGGCCCTGGAAGCAGCGCGGAACTATCGAATGCTGCGGAGCCGTGGCCACACCGTGCGGAAAACGATCGACTGTTTGATCGCCACCTTTTGTATACGCGAGGACCACTCGCTGCTGCACCGCCATCGGGACTTCGATGCATTCGAGAAAGTTCTCGGTCTGTCGGTAGTCCACCCCTGACCGGCCCGGCGCCCCCCGCGGCGGGCGCGCGCCGCCGGGTCACAGATCCCTCACCGCCGGCCATCCTTCGACTGACGTCGCCGTCGTCACGCCGCGCACGATCGCGTCGGCGACCACCTCCGCCGCCAGCGTGCCGACGATCGTAACGTTGACGTCGTCACGTCGCAGTTTCCGCGTCGACACCGCGAACAACTGATCGCCGTCGCCCGTCGTGTGGTACGGCCGGATCGCCCGTGCGCCGCCGCAGCCTCGTGAGGCGCCCGTTCCGTTATCGGGAACCGCACGTTCGGATGTAACGAATCCACCGCGGGGCGGCGGAATAGACGGGCGCCTCATGAGGCGATGGGTGGCTCACGAGCCGCCGGTACAACCTCGGGGCCGCGGATGTATGCGCAGACGTCGTGCAGATCGGCGTCGTCACGGACACCTGTAGGGGCGCCTCGTGAGGCGCCCAATGCTCTCGTGATGTGCGAAGGCGGCGTGAGGAGATGGGCGGCTCGCGAGCCGCCCCTACAGGCGATAGCTCAAAAATTGACCCGCAACTCCGCCACCACCGAGCGCTTGATGATGTCGCCGAAGACGTGTTGCTGGATGGTCTGGTTCGCCAGGTTGGTCCCCTTCACGGACGTGGTGAACCGGTTGTTCAGCCACTTGACGCCGAAGCCGCCGTTCACGAGCGTGTAGCTCTCCGTCGTCCCGTGGTAGCGGTCGTCGAGGACGTCCTGCCAGAACGCGCTGTCCGAGTAGGTCACGTTCACGTCGCCCAGGAAGCGGTCGCGGTTGAAGTTGAACCCGACGTTGAAGCGGTTCTTCGCGGGCAGGTTGAGCTCCGACAGGGCGAAGTTCGCCGTCGGCTTCGCCTGGAACGAGTAGTTCACGAACATGCCGACATGGCGGCTGATGGTCGTGTTCACCCCCAGCTCGATGCCCTTCTGCGTCTGCTTGCCGAAGTTCTGGTAGGTGAAGCTCGCCGGGAAGCTCCGGGCCGGCGTGAGGGCGATGACCGCCGGCGGCAGCAGGCCGAAGGCGAAGTTGGGTGGCGGGTTGGTGGCCGTCCAGCGAAGCGCCGTCTGCTCGGTGAAGAAGATGTCGTCTTTGGTCTTGTTCACGTAGAAGGCGGCCGAGACGATCGCGCGCCCGTTGGCCACGATGCCGCTGTAGCCGAGCTCGTAGGCGTCGACCGAGGTCTCGCGGAGATCGACGTTGCCGTGCGCCCGGATCGGAATCAGGTAGGTGCGCCCGGCCAGCAGCGGTGAAAAGGCCCCGAGCGGCAGCGGCTCGGCGATCGTGATGTCGAGGAAGTTGTTGATCACCGAAGGCGAACGGTAGGCGCGGTTGTACGACAGGCGGACCGTGTGGTTGTCCTGCGGCTTGACCATGAACGTGACGCGCGGCGAAAACACGAAGTCGTCGAGGTAGTCGAAGCGGTCGACACGGCCTCCCGCCACCAGGCGAACCATTCGCGACAGGAAAATTTCGTCCTGGATGTAGCCGCCGCCTTCGGTGCGGCTTTCCGAGTTCGGCGCGATCGACAGGTCGAAGGTGTTGAACCGCAGGTTGCCGCCGTAGGTCACGACGTGCTTGTCCTTGAAGGTCTGGACGTTGGACGCCTCGAAGTCGACGGTCTTGGTCAGGAAGTCGAAGCCGATCTGCTTGCCGGCGGCATCCACCGTGAGCAGGTTGGCGGCGTCGCCCCTCAGCACGTTGGTGAAGAACCCGGCGCGGAACCCCTTGTTGGAGAAGTTCAACTTGCCGTAACCCATCACCGAGCCCTTGTTGATGTCGAAGGGCCCGATGCCCGTGTGCATGATCCCGTCGGTGCCGGCCGCGCCGCCCGAGATCATCAGCTTCTTGCCGTCGGCGTAGTCGTAGTCGACGCGCGCGTCGAACTTGGGCTGCGATGTCCCCTGGTTGGAGAAGGCCGGGTAGGGGTTCGTGGCCACAATGCACACCTCCGCGCGGTCGCAGGGGATCTTTCCCGTCGGACGTCCGTACGGATCCTGCGAGTAGCCCCCCGCCGAGATCTTGAAGGCGACGCGATCGTTCACCGCCTTCGCGTGCGTGGCGCTGATGTAGAAGAGCGTGCCCGAGCCGGTGCTGGCCCCGGTGGTGCCGGCCTGGCGATCGAATCCGCCGACGCCGAGCACGGCGCTCGTCCCCTGCATCTCGCGCGGCGACTTGGTGATCACGTTGACCACGCCGTTCAGCGCGTTGGCGCCCCAGACGGCCGACGCCGGCCCGCGGATGACTTCAATCTGCTTGATTTCGTTCAGGTTCACGGGGAGGAAGTCCCACATGACGAACCCGAAGAAATCCTGGTAGAGGCTCCGGCCGTCGAGCAGCGCGAGCGTGCCGGTCGAGAGCGTCCCGGTCGCGCCGCGCGAGGTCACGTTGATGTCGCGGGCCGACACCTGGGTGATGTTCATGCCGGGCACGGCGCGCAGCAGCTCGGCGAAGTTCTGCGTCGGCGCGCTCTGAATCGTCTGCGGCCCGATGACGGTCATCGTGGCCGGCGCGTTGATCAGCTTCTCCTCGGTCCTCGAGGCGGAGACGACCACGGTTTCTTCGTACTTCGCGGGATCGGGCGGTTGCTCCGGCTTCGGGTCCGGCTTCGGGGCCGGGGGGGTGGCCGGGGGCTGCTGGGCCGTGGCGGGCGCCGCGGGCTGCGCGCTCACCACCGGGGCAGCGACGCCACACAGTACGACCGCCAGCGCAAAACGACACACACCGTTCATAGGCGAAACTCCTTCTGGGGATAAGCGGTATGGATTATAGACTGGAAGGATGGCAAAACCGCCGGTACTGCCGCCAGAGGAGTGGGAGGACTGGCCGGATGAGAAGCTCCTCGATCTCCGGATGTGCCAGCTCGGCGTCAGCA
>JANNHC010000738.1:0-10494 GCA_031404215.1 Acidobacteriota bacterium | reverse complement strand
CAGGCGATCGCGCCCGCGAAGTCGGCGGCCAGCCGCGTGACCTCGCCCTGGCGGCTGCCCGGCAGCACGGCGATGACCGGAATGTCCGCCGGCAGGCCGAGCGCTTCGCGCGCTGCCGCCTGGTCCGGGTTTGTGCGTGCACGGCGCCATCATAGCGACTCGTGGTGGCCAGGAGGCACAATCCCGCCCACACCAGCCATGTCGCCCCGTATCGCAGCCCTCTCACGTTTGCAAGTGCTCCGGGCACGTTTCCGCCAACCTTTCTGCTTCCGTCCTGAGGACAGCGGTACGAGCGCCTCAACCGTCAACGGACGGTGGATTATAGCCCCTCGAGCACGAGCGACCGCCGGGCGGATCTAAGATCGGAGAATGCCGACCCGAAAACCGACCTCCGACCCCGCCGAACCGATGACCGTCGCGCCCCCAATCGAGCCGATGCTGGCGAAACTCGCCGAGGAGATTCCCGCCGGCGCCGGCTTTCTCTACGAACCCAAGTGGGATGGATTCCGCGCGATTGTCTTCCGCGGCGACGCCGATGTGTTCATCCAGAGCCGCGACCTCCGTCCGCTGGATCGGTATTTTCCTGACCTGCACGAGCTGTTCCTCGAAGCGCTGCCAGCCGGGTGCGTCATCGACGGCGAGATCGTGATCGCGGGACCGCGAGGGCTGGACTTCGACGCGCTGCAGCTGCGGCTCCACCCCGCCGCGTCGCGGGTCGCCAAGCTCGCGCAGGACACGCCCGCCGCGTTCGTCGCGTTCGACCTGCTGGCGGTCGCCGGCCGTGACCTGCGGAGCGAACCGCTCAGCGACCGCCGGGCCCGGCTCGAAGCGCTGCTCGCCGGCGTGCAGCCTCCGATTCACCTGACCCCAATGACGCGGGACCGCGCGCTCGCCGTGCAGTGGCTGAAGCGGTTCGAGGGAGCAGGACTCGACGGCGTCATCGCGAAACCGGAGAACGGGACCTATCAGCCGGGTAAGCGCGCGATGATCAAGGTCAAGCACGCGCGCACGGCTGACTGCGTCGTCGCGGGATTTCGATGGCACAAGAGCGGAACGGACGCAGTCGGCTCGCTGCTGCTCGGGCTGTACGACACGACGGGCACTCTGCACCATGTGGGTGTGACGTCCTCGTTCACCATGGCGGTGCGGGCCCAGCTCGCTGTGGAACTCGCCCCGCTGCGGAAGGACGCGCTCGGAGAGCATCCGTGGCGCGCATGGGCACAGGCCGACGGCACCGGATCGGCGCGAATGCCTGGCGCCCAGAGCCGGTGGAGCGCGGGCAAGGATTTGTCCTGGGAGCCCTTGCGGATCGAACGGGTCTGCGAGGTCAAGTACGACCACCTGCAGGGAGACCGCTTTCGGCACGGGACAACGTTCCTGCGCTGGCGCCCTGACAAGCCACCGCGGGAGTGCCGGTACGATCAGCTGGAGGTCACACGGGCCTACGAACTCGAGAAAGTTTTTGGCGCAACCGATCGCCGTGGAAGCCACGCTATAATCCGCGCGACTCCTAAGGAGGGTGCGTAGATGCATCGCAGAGCATTCGTCCGGTTGCTGGCGGCCGCCGCATCCGCGAAGGCTGCCGCAAGTCTCGACGTCGCCGCGGAAGCGCGAAGCCGGGTCCCGCCGGCCCGACCGACTCAGATCCGCACCGGACTGCCGTCCCTCAGGGTTGTCTCGAGTTACGCGCCGGTGCGATCCGACGGGATGCCCGGTCCCTATCCGGGTCAGGTCGTCGCGGTGAAATCGGACCGCTCGGTGGACATCTCCACCGGCCAGGCCAACAACGAGGTCGTCCGCGAGATGATGGCGCGCGGCATGCGCGCGCTGACGGGCGCCGGGACGACGCGCGAAGCCTGGCGACGATTCTTCGACCCCGCCGACGTCGTCGGCATCAAGGTGAACTGCGGCGGATACCCGCACTGCGTGTCCGCGTACGAGATCGTCGCCGAGACCGTGCGGCAGTTGCGGGACGTGGGCGTGCCGCTCTCGCAGATCTACCTGTACGAGCGGTTCCAGAATCAGCTCGACGAAACCAACTACGCGCCGCACCTGCCCGACGGCCTGCAGATCGTCGCGGCAGAGCGCGCGAATCGAAACACCGACAACAGCGGATATGACCCGGCCACCTACCTCGATGCCAACCTGTTCGGGGAGGACGACACGCGGTCGAACATGATGCGCCTCGTGTCGAAGCGGCTCACCAAGATCATCAACATCCCGAACATGAAGGATCACGGTGCGACGGGCGTGACCGGCTGCCTGAAAAACATCGCGTACGGAAGCTTTTCCAACGTGGCGCGCACACATCAGCGCGGCAAGTCCCACACCTATTCGGTCGTCGGCACGCTGGCATCGATCGAGCCGCTGCGCTCGAGAACCGTGCTGCAGATCATGGACGGCCTGCGCGGCGTGTGGCACGCCGGCCCATTCGCGAGAACCACGAAGTACGTGTTCTATCCACGCCAGATCATGTTCGGGACTGATCCCGTCGCGATCGATCGGCTGCTGCTCGACATCATTGAAAACAAGCGCCGCGAGCAGGGCGCGCTGTCCATCTGGGACCGGTCGCCGGGATCGTTGAAGATGGACGACAGCCGAGCCCGGGACGCTGATCCCAACGTCAACATCATCATCCGCGAACCTGGACACATCGAATACGCGTCATCGCTCGGACTCGGCGTGTACGATCTGGCAAAGATCAGGGTGCGGGACATCACCGTATGACATCGTTGCTGGTGGTGCTTCTTGCGGCGGGGCCGTGCGTCTACTGGACCCAGGGCCTCGAGAGCCGGCCCACGCTCGAGGCGGCAGGCGTCACGCGGATCTGTGTGGCTCCCGGACAGGTTGAGACGTGGCGGGCCGCGGGCTTTGCCGCGGTTCCCATCACCGAGACGGAGTTCGCTTCGCGTGAGGCGCTGCCGGGGCCGGGCGTGATGGGGCGCGCCGGCGTGGCTTCGCCGACCCGCAGTCCCTGGATCGTCGCCAGCGGCTGGCGTATCGCCAGGACCCCCGCCGCGAAATACGCCTACACCGTGCCGGCCGGAAAAGCGGCGCTCGCCGCGGCTGAAGCCTTCACATACGGTGCCGATGCGGTCCTGAAGATCGATCCCGCCGACCTCGCGAGCGCCGGAGCCATGCTGGCGTTCATCGAGGGCCTGCCGGCCGCCGACTTGCCGACTATCGCGGACCTGGCGGTCGTAGACGATGGGTCGGCGATCACTGGCGAGGTCATGAACCTGCTGGCGCGCCGCAACCTGCTGTTTCAAGCCGTCAAGGCCCCGGTGACGCGATATCGCCTGAACATCACCGTCGGGAGCGCCGAGTACTCCCGGGAAGCGGCCTCGGATCCGAGCGCGTTTGCGCAGAAGGTCCGGAGTCAGCTGACCGACGAGCAGCGCAGCCTGCGCGTGTACGGCAGCGAGGTCGTCATCGGCCGCCTGACAGCCGATGCCGGACACGCGCGGCTGCACCTGCTCAACTACGGCGGACGCGAGATCGAAGGCCTGCGCATTCGCGTGCGAGGAAGTTATCGCGCCGGCACGGCCCACGTCGCCGGAGCGGGTCGGCTGTCGCTCGAGGATCAGGTCGTCGCCGAGGGGGCGACGGAGTTTTCGCTTCCCCGCCTCGGCACGTACGCCGTCATCGATCTGAGGTGACCGAGTAGAGCCGAACGCTCTGCATCGACCACGCCGGTCCGTTCTCCACACCTGTCGTCAGCGTGATGCGGATGAATTTCGCCGAGACCGGCTGAAACGTGATCGTCGTGCTCGGGCCGCTGCTTTTGCCTTCGGCGACCGCGGTCCACGACGCACCATCAAGCGAGGCCTCCACACGGTACCCACGGGGGAAGCCCGGACCCGTCGGCGTGGTAACCGGTGATCCTCCCGACGACACCGCCGCGCCGCGCTCGGCAGCCGGCGGGGACTGGAACTGCATCTCGGTGACCGTTTCCGCTTTCGTCATCTCGACCTGAAACCACATGCCCGCTTCCTGCGGCGCACCGCTGCTCCAGGTCGTCAGCCTCAATCCACCGATCGCGTCATCCGGGTTGTGGCTCGCCGTTGCCTTCCAGCCATCCGCAAGCAGACGCGCCGGCAGCGAGGCGGTCAGCTCTGGAATCGTCCACATCGTCTGACGATCGATGGTGGCGGCGCGCACGTGCGCGACGTCGGACGGCGTCACCAAGCCGCTGGTGTTGCCGAAGCTGCGACGGACGTACGACGCAACGGCGGCGACCCATTCGTCGTTGTTCACCCCCATCGGCATCATCACGTCGGTGTAGGTCTTACCGTCGACGGGGCCGACCACGCCATGCAGCACGGCCTTGATGATGTAATCGCGGTGGCCGTTGACGCGGGGGGAGCCGGCGAGCGGCGGCGCCATGGTCGTTGCCAGCTCAGGTTTGGGAGTGCCCATTCCATCAGGCGCGTGGCACGCGAAGCACAGTTCGTTGTAGATCGTCGCACCTCGCTCGATCACCGCCTGCTGATCCGGCGTCAGCGCTGGGCCCCCACGTCCAGCCGGCGGATTCAGCACCGTCGCTGCCACGACCTGCACGCCACGCGCCGCGTTGCTGTCCATCGTCTCCTTGATCGTGGCGGCGGCGTCCGCCACCTTCCACCGGTTCAGCGTCAGCATCGCCTGAATGACGACGTTGACGCTGGGGTCCTTGGTCAGCGCCTTGTAGTCGTTGGCGAAGGACTTGTCGCCGGCCTTGTACAGCGTCTCGCTCGCACGGATCGCCTGTATGCGCATGCGCGGCTCGGGATCCTCCATCAGTTCCCGGACCAGCCCGGGTTGGAGGGCATCGAGCCCCTCGAGCGTCCAGACGGCGTGGAAGCGCGCGAGAAGAGTTCGCGACGTCTTCGCGATCGTGCGAAGGGCCGGCACGACCGACTTGTTCTGCCTGAGAACGAGCAACTGCTGCGCCGTATCACGCCACCAGCCATTCGGATGGCTGAGGTGCGCGACGAGTTGTGCCGCGGTCTCGTTGTGCATGCGCGGCCTGGTCCGGTCGCGCCGCAGCGCGTCGGATCGATCAGGTTTCACGCCGTCGTACACGAGGCGCCAGATGCGCCCCTTGTGAATGATCTTGTCGAGGTCGTACTGCTGGACCCGCGCGCGCAGGTATGTTCCTGGGCCGGTGAAGTTCCCGACCTGGATGATGCCGTGATACATGTCCGTGATGTACACGGTGCCGTCCGGCGCCGTCGTGATGTCGACCGGACGGAAAAACGGATCCAGCGATTTGATGAACTCGTTGCCAGGATACGCGTTGTGCAGGATCGTCAGACCCTCTTTGTTCTCGGGATGAATCCGCCGGATGATGCGTCCGACCGGCTCGCCCGAGAGCACTTCGCCGACGAGATCCCCGGGCAGCCGGTGGCCACGAAATACGTCGTTCCCCGCGCTCGCCGTCACGCTCTTGAGCGATCCGTCGGGCATGCGTGTCGCGGCCATGCCGCCCTGCATGTCGGCGAGGCGGATTGGCGCGCCCCATGGAATCCTGAAGTCCGGCTCCAACTGATCCGGCACGTTGAAGTTGCCGTACACGATCGGGAATTGAAACCCTGATGGGACGCCAGGGGCGCCGCTTTCGAACCAGATCTTGCCGTCGTTATCCTGTGTGACGCCCCACTCCCCTCCGTTGCTGCCGGTCGGCTCCTTGATGATGCCGTGCGGCGTCCAGCGCGCGCGAAAGGCGTTGTACGTGCTGTACATCCAGTTGTCGAGCGTCCACGTCAGGAAGGCTTCCTGCCCCTCGACGTTGCCAAGCCGGCCGTAGCCCGTGTCGAAGAGCTCTTTCTTGTCCGCGACGCCGTCGCCGTTCGTGTCGGTGTACTTCCAGACCTCGTCGGCGTTTGATTCCTTGGTCAGGATCACGCCGGGTCCGAACGGTGTCACGAACCGCGGGAACACGAGGTGATCGACGAACACGGTGTGCGTGTCGTAGACACCGTCGTTGTTGGTGTCAACGTGTAGCGAGATGCGGCTGATTGGATCGAGCTGGCCTGTCATGTCGAGGTCGAGCATGTAGCTGCGATCCTCCACCACGAACATCCGGCCGTTGCCGTCGAATGCGATAGCCGTGGGCTCCTGGATCACCGGATCGGACAGCACCAGCTCCAGGCGATAGCCCGGCTGCAGAATGAATTGCTTCAGCTGCTCCGCCGGCGTCTTCGGCAGAACGGGCGGCTGCTTCGTCCAATCGACATCGGCGTTGATTGGATCGTCTTTGCGGCCGCCCCCGAGGCCACGGCCGCGCCCGCCTTGAGCGGGCGTCGCGGGTGGAGTTGCGGGTGGCGCCTGCACTTGTCCGCCCGGCGTCTGTGGATTGGGAGCCGGTGTCTGCGCGACGGCCACCAGGCCCATCGCCGCGAGTGCGAGGACGATTACAGAGATCTGGAGCGGTGGTCGATCGTGGAATCGGCCGCGTGTGGTCCTGATAGGCATAAACCAAGAGGGTCGTCCGGTAACGCGCTGCACACCGAACTTACGACTCAGAACGAAAACCGAATATATCCCTGGATGTTCCTTGCTGCTTGATAGGTGCTCACTGCCCCAAAGCCCGCTTGATTCGGCCGCACGCGGGTAGGCAGCAGGTTGCCCGCGGCGTCGAACGGAAGGTTCAGGGCCGTCGGATCGATCGGACTCGTCAGGTTCAACGTCGTCTGCCGACCCGTAATTTGCGCGGTGTTGGGAGCATTGAACATATCCGCCCGCAATTGAAGAGTCCGGCCGCCGCCCAGGCGTATGTTCCGCGCAATCGACAGATCGAGCACGCTCGAGAAGCAGCCTTTCAAATAATCGTTCCCCGATTCGAGCCCGACGCTGCCGGTCAGCGGCCCCTGGAACGCCGCGGCGTTGAACTGCCGGTACTGGTCGCTGGTGCATCCCGTACCCGGATCGCCGACGATGCGGATGCGTGGACCGAAGTCGGGGGATCCGGTCACGTTCACGTTGCCGCCGGCCTGGTAGCTGATGGCGGCTGCGTACGGTGCGCCGGTCGAACCCGTCCAGATGGTCGAGAGTTGCCAGTCGTTGACGATCTGGCCGATTACCCTGAGCCCGGTGTTGCTGCTGCGAACATCGGGCAGATCCCACACCGCGCTCCCCTTCATGACGTGGCGTGCTGCGGCCGCACCGACATTTGTTGGGAACTGGTTGCCGAGGAGCTTCTGGGCCTCGGCTTCATCGGCCCGGCGGACGTACGACCCGTCGGCCTGATGATCGAAGCGCGGCGCGACGCGGGCCACGTCGTAGAGCTGAATCGTGTCGTTGAACCCGAACTGCAGACCGTCCCTGAAGCGGCGATTCAGCGAGAGCTGGATCGAGTGGTACGTCCGCCATCCTTCGTAGAACCGGCTCGTGCTCGCCATCGAGCTATAGCCACGATACGCGCGCACAAGATCGGGATTCGTCGATGCGTACGATGTCGCACCAGGCGTCAAGCTCGCAGTGAGGGTCGGATCCTGGGTTGAGCTCAGGAATGCCGTCCCGAGATCGATCGAGTTGATGTTCCACGGCTGTTGGTCATTCCAGCTGTGGAGGCCGGCATACGACACGTCCAGCGACGTGGCCCAGGGGAGCATCATCTGCGCGCCCCCACTGAACTGCATCGACGTCGGCAGCTTCGCGTTGTACTGGAACACGGTGATCCCCGGGGGGCTGTTGGTGGTCAAGCCGCCGCCGCCGAGGCTCTGCAACTGCCCGTATCGGACAGTGATGATCCTGGAGCCCCCAGGTGGGTTGCCGACGAGCGCCTGGGCATCGCCGGGACGCGGCCGGTCGAAATACAGGCCAACGGAACCGCGCATCACGACGCGCTGCTGGCCCGTGACGTCGTAGGCCATGCCGAAGCGCGGTCCGACGTTGAGCATGGGGAACTTGTACGTCGTCTTCTCGATACCCTGACCCGACTGGAACAGGCCGTTCGTCAGGTTCCCCGTGTTCGGCACGAGCGTACCGATGGCCAGGATGGTGTTCGGGCCCAGGAGCTGACTCGTCAACGGATTCATCGCCTGACGGTTCGTGCCCGTGCACGGGTTCGCGTTGTTGACACAGCCGGCGACGTACAGCCTCGGCGCTGCAGACTGCGTCCATTTGTCCGGCAGGAAATTCCCGCTCTGTAACAGGCTGTCGTGCTGCGGCTGCGCATGCACGAACCGCACGCCGTAGTCGAGGGTGAGCTTGGTGTTCACCTTCCAGTTGTCCTGGATATAACCCTCGGTGTTGTTGTAGGTGAAGTTGCCCTCGACGTACCTGGACGCCTGTGCGTACGAGCTGAAGCTGCCGATCGCGGCATTGGCGAATCCGAACGACGTGTCGAAGGGATTGGTGCCGACGGCGTCCTGCTGGAAGTTCAACGTCCCGAAGTTGTCGGCGGCTCCCTGGACGTTGTTCTCCCGCTTGAGGCTGTGGCTGTTGTAGAACCCGGTCTTTATCGTGTGCCGGCCCATGACCTTCGTCAGGCTGGCCACAACGTCCTGCGTGGTGTTGATGTTGAGAAAGCCAGGGAAATTGATATTCGGCGGCGGGCCGACCACCCGATTGCCCCACGAAAAGTTCGGCGCCTTCAGGATCCGTGTCCCGTCGAAGAACGGCACGTTCGCTTCGGAGAGGATGCTGAACGCATAGTAATCCTTGTTGAGGACCGAGGCGTCCGGGAAGAGCAGGGGGAGTCCTCCGAGCCCAGCGTTGTTCCGATCGGAAATGGGGTTCGTCGGGACCGCGGTGTTGTTGCAGAAGGTCGGACCGGGACCGCAGGCGGCGAGCTGGTTCCCGGCGCGTCCGTAGGTCGCCTCGATGAACGTGGTCGGGTTCAGGCTGTAGTTGACCGTCACGGCTTCCGTGCCGATGCGGGGATGCACCATCTTCGAATCGTTGAAGCCAGGGATCGTGCCATTGAAGACCTGCTGGCGCTGAATGGCGCCCTGGTACTTGACGCTCACCCGCAAGGACGACGTGGGCTGGTAGTCGACGCGGACGGCCGGCTGGTAGCCCAGGATGCTCTCGGCCGGCCTGATGATTTCGTAGTTCCTGCCCGTCGTCGTGCCGGCGCCATTGGGCAAGGGCCACATCTTGAGAATGTTCAAGCCTGGCTGGTACAGGCGATCCGCCGGGATCCGGCCGAGCACACCGCCGTCGGCGAAGCAGGCGACCTGATTCGCGGCCGAACATACGCCGTTGATGTTCGGATCCTTGATGTAGGGATACAGATTGCCGAGGTTGTCGCGGGTCTGCGAAAAGTCCCCTTGCCGCTCCAGTTCCGTCGGCATCCGGAAACTCACGGCGTCGTTTCCGCCGGTGCGCGGCAGAAACTCGAGCGCGTGGAAAAAGAAGAGCTTATTCGCTCCGCCCGGCTTCCCGAACGGTCCACCGATCGAGTAGCCGATTTCCTGCTGTTTCAGGATCGGTTTGGGGTTGGCATTGAGGATGTTGGTCTTGCTGTTGGCGTTCCAGTCTGAATTGCGCCGCACGTTGTAGAGCGAGCCGCGGAAACGGTTCGTGCCGCTCTTGGTGACCGCCGTGATCTGCAGTCCGCTCGATCGGCCGTACTCAGCCTGGTAGCCCTGCACGAGGATTTTTACTTCTGCAATCGACTCCACGTTCATCTGGACGATGGCGCCGTTGCTGCCGGTGTCCATCGTCGACACGCCGTCCATCATGACGGTCGTCGACTGGACGATCGATCCGAGCCGCTGGACCTGTACGCCGTTCATGACGACGCCGGGCGCCATCTGTCCCAACTGCAGGAAGCTCCGGCTCGCGAACGGAAGGTTCTCGACCGTCTCGGTGGGGATCGCAAAGGAGCGCTCTCCGCTCGCCGTCTGGATCATCGGCGACTCACCCTTGACGCTCACGGTTTCGGTTGCGCCGCCGACCTCGAGCGTGAGGGTCCCGACCGCTACCCGCGGACCCGGGTTGACCGTGATGCCTGTTTGCTTGAGGGTCTTGAACGAAGACATCTCCACTTCAATGGTGTAGGTGCCCGCGGGGACATTGGGGAATACGAAGTCCCCTGTGGGGTTCGTCACGATCGGGACCGAACGTGTTCCGCGCGTTTCGCTGACCAGCGTCACGGTTGCGCCCGGGACCACGCCGCCCTGCCCATCCTTGACCGTTCCGCCCACCGAGCCCGTGGTGAGCTGTGCCGCTGCGGAAAACGCCACCGTGCAGAGCCAACGGAGTGGAGGTCCAGGTGACTACGCTGGACGTCGCTTTTGCAGAATCTGCTCCGCTGCTGATGAAGGTCGATGTAGAGGGGATTTGAGACGGAAGCCTTCGCGGGAGCGGAAAAGACCATTTCCAATCCATCCCTCGCCGCCATGATTGTGGAGCATACTGATATGGGAAATCGGTATGGCTACGACGAAGACGCCTTGCACCGACGAATCCAAGATGTGGGTTTCATTCCCTGCTCATATACAGCCATGGAGCGAAAGCTAGCCAAGGTGTCACCAAACACTCGGGGCAACATTATCTACGTTC
>JANNHC010000737.1:0-4214 GCA_031404215.1 Acidobacteriota bacterium | reverse complement strand
CTGCGCGCTGTCCGCCCGCGGCGGGTGGGCCAGCGTGTTGCGGATGAACTGCTTTTCATAGTGGCGGTTGCGTCGGTGCTTCTTTGCCGACGCACGCTGACCCTGACGCTTGTCGAAGACAAAGTCGGCGGGCCGGGACAGAATCCCTCGCGCCCAGTCAACTAACTTCGGGTCCGGGCGGCGCGTCGCGAGCGGCAGCTCCCGCTGGAGCATCCTCAGCGGCACCGAGTCGCGGTATTCGATGGCCTGCATGGCTCGGAACACCTCCGCCGCCACCTGGTTGGCCACCAGTTCCATTCGGACATAGTCGGGCAGCCGCTGCTGTCCACCCCGGACGTCGATGTTGTTGACGTCTCCGCTCGTGCCGTTGGCCAGCATCGGGACGAATGGCGGCGCGTGACTCTCGCCTGGGTCGCTCGCCATGAGGCGAGCCATCGTTTTTGCGAAGGCCCCGAAATAGTCCGCTGATACGTGCCCATTCGGCACGCCACCCACATAGTGGAGCGAATAGTTGGCCAGCAAGGCGATGGGGCGGCCCGCGGCGGAGTACACCGAGAGGAACGCGATCTCAGGGTCCGTGGGGCCAGCTGGTTTCAGGAGGTCGGGACTGGCGACAGGCGGATTCATCCGCACCTTGTCGGTCCCTCCGAACGGATTGTTTAAATGCGGTCCCGGCTTCATGAACCAGCGGCGATTGAACACCTGCTGCGGGAGGCTCCCGCTTCCCCACCCGATCCGGGCAGGTTCGAGATTGTTGACGGCGCGCTGAATGCCGTCTGCGATTCGCCTGGCCAGAAACGTCTGGTAGTGATCCAGCGGCTCCAAGGCGTCGGATCGTTCCGATCCGCGGGCGGTCGTTGCGGAGTGCGTGTGCGTCGAGGCGATCAGGATGCGCTCGACAGGAATGCCCGAGTGCTCATAAGCCAGTCGCTTGGCCTCGTCCAGGACCCGGCGTGGGATCCCGACGTTGTCCGCCACGACAATGGCCACTCTGGTCTCGCCGTCATCGAGCACGAGACACCGCGCCTGCAGTTCGTCATGGACATGGGTCGCCTTGATCGGCGTCCAGTTCCCGACGATGAGCTCGCCGAGCGGCGGAGTGATATTGCTGGTTGCCGCGCCCGCTGACAGCCTGCGTGAAGCGCGCTCCTGGGCCGTCGGCGTCGCTGACCCCAGCGCGACAGGCAGGACGCTCCCTGTGAACAGCATGACGATGAGGACCGCGCGCTTCATCCCGACCGCAATCCCGCTGAACCACACCGCCATGCAGATGCCCTCCGCGACCGGCCCTCAGCTACCGAACCGCCTTCACCCACGCTTCAGTGAATATGGCGTGGTTGATCACCGTCCGCTGGTCGGACGTGTAGACGATGTGGATGAGACCGTCCGTAGCCTGAAAGCCAATAGGATACGCAAAGCTGTTGCGCCCTTCAGCGATATTGCGTCGATATGCGTACGTCTTGTCGCCGTCGGTCGATAGCGCCGCGGCAAGCGGCGTTCGCTGCGACGTGCTGTCGTTATACACAAGGAGCAGGGATCCGGTGTCGAGCTTGAGGAACTCGACCGCCGAGTTCGGGTTGGGAAACGCGGAGTCGCGCCCCTCACTCCACGTCGCCCCACCGTCGTGGGATTCGGCCCTCACGATGTAGCCGTCGTGTGTCGGGCCATAGCCGCCGCCCCGGCGGCAGTAGGCAATCAGGTGTTTCTCGGTGAGCTGCACCACGGCTGGCTGTATGTTCCCCGTCCTCGATCGGATGCGACCGGTCTGCGCCCATTGTTTCGTCTTGACGTTGTAGCGGAGAAAGAGCGACGTGCTGTCTGGCCCCACCATCTCGGTGTCGTGCCCCGTCTCGTGGTACACCGGCAAAAGATAATCGCCGTTCGACAGGACGATTGGCCGGTTCCGCACCATCATGCCTGCGTCCAGGCTGATCATGAAGGCATCGGACCAGGTCTCCGCGCCGTCGCGCGACACCTTCGCCTGAATCCGCGAGGTGGACCAGGTCTCGCCGAACCGGACAACGTAGAAAAGCCAGGCGACGCCGTCGGGGCCCTGCCAGATGACCGCGTTGCCAAGCGAGCGGAACGGGTCACGGGCAATCGCGGCCGGCGCGCTCCATGTGGTCGTCCCCTTCTTCAGGCGGGCGCCGAACACCGCCGTCTCAATGGCGTACTCGCCGGCCCCCCCGTAATAGACAAGATACAGGTCGCCGTTCTGAAGTTCGGTCAGGCTGGCCGGGTGCTTATAGCGACCCGTCGGCACCTCCGGGCCGAACACCCGCTCGATCCGCAGCCCGCGATCCTGGGCGGCCAGCCCGGTCGCCCCTGGCGCGCCGGCCAAGAGGCCCCCGATCGCCACCGCCATCACGAGAGTCCGCATCATCGTTCGTCTCCATCAGTCACGCGTTGCTTGTCGTTATGCCGTTTGGTACGATGGCCCACCCGGCGATCGTGGAACGCCGTTCCAGATCGCCCATCCCTTATGTCTCGAACTGTCCGCACGGCGGCCGCCCGCGCCCCTCAGGCCGGCGGACCCACGCGCAAGGACAAGTACTTCTCCAAGGTCATCGGCAAGGCGTTGGACGTCTTCGCCATCCTCCGGTCGAGCGCGCAGCCTCTCTCGCTCAACGAACTGACCCTTCGGCTCAAGCTTGCCAAGAGCTCGGTGTTCCGCATTCTGCACACGTTGGAGGTTTCAGAATACGTCGAGCGCGATACAGCGGGCCGGTACTCCGTGCCAGCCGACCTGCAGGCCTGGGCCCCCGGTCAGGTCCGCGCCGCGCTGGTCGAAGCCGCCCTGCCCGCGCTGAAACAACTGAGCCGGGAGTTCGGCGAGACCGTCAGTCTTGCGATGCGATTCGACAACCGTGTCGAGGTGATCGCCACCGTGGAGAGCCCGCGCCTGATTCGCATGGGCAACACCGTGGGGCGCATCCTGCCGCCACATGCAAGCTCGCTCGGCAAGGCGATCGCCGCGTGTCAACCCGAAGACGTACGGGACCGGCTGGTGCGCAGCTACGGCATCCATCGCTTTACCGAGCACACGGTGACCGACGATGTGGAGCTGAAACGCGAGTTCGAGGTCGTACGCTCGCGCGGTTACAGCACCGACGATGAAGAGAGCGTGCTCGAAGGCCTTTGCTTCGGGGTGCCAATCCTCGATGCCCACGGCGATGCCATTGCCGCCCTCAGCGTGTCCTCCCCGAAGATGCGGATGCGCGATGCGCAGCTGCAGAAACGCCTCGTGACGGCCCTGCGCCGCGCGGCCGAGGCCGTCGCGCGTATCCTGGCGCCGCCCCCCGCCCGCCGCCGATAAGACGATCGTCAGTGCCTGAACTGCTCCTGGAAGGCCCGGAGCCGCTCGACGGTCAGCCCCGGACGCTTCACGAAGTCGAGCACGTCACGTTCCGCCAGGCGCACCTGCTGCGCCTGGGCCGCGATCCGATCGGCAATTGTATCGGGAATCGTCAGCACGCCGTTGACGTCGCCGTGCAGCAGATCGCCGGCGTTCACGGCGAGGCCGTCGAGCGTCACCGGTACGTTGATCTCACAGATGACCGCGTTGCCGTGTGACACCACGAAGCCCGGACTGAAGTACTGAAAGCCGCCAAGCGCCCGCACCTCCACGACGTCGCGCAGGCCGCCGTCGGACATGCAGCCGACTGCCCCCAGGGCCTTTGCGGTCGTGGCCATCACCTCGCCCATGTGGCAGGACCGGCTGCGCTCGGGGCCGATGTCCTTGATGACGATCACGGCCGGCTTGGGCGCCGCTTCGACCGCTTCCCACAGCCTCATCAGCCCCCGCTCGTCGCGCCGCGAGGCCGTTGTACTGTCGGCGGTACAGGTGACCGCATAGCCAATCATCGTCCCCAGCTCGGGGAAGGCGCATCGCAGTTCCCAGCCCGCGTACCCCTCCACGCGCGGCCGCACGCCGAAGTGTTCGATCGCGTTCGACACGGTGGGGCTGTCGATTTTTCGCAGCGCTTCGAGCTGATCGTCGGTCAAACGGGACACGGTTCCTCCAGAGGGCGCGCGGCGCGTATTGTAATGGATAAAACGCATGTAGTAGAAATGAAACGGCGTTCAGAATATTTCCGACATACATTCTCACCCGGAGAGCTGACTGATGCACACATTCCGTCGCCCGCGCCATGCCTCTTGCCTGCTCGCAGCCGTACTTCTGTGGTGTTTGTTTACTACCGGGCCGGCCACCG
>JANNHC010000736.1:0-13074 GCA_031404215.1 Acidobacteriota bacterium | reverse complement strand
CACCTGTCGTTCTGTCGGGGCAGCGGGCGGTGGGCGCGCGCCATGGCCTCCACCCGCGCCGGCGCGGTGCTCGTCGACCTCTCGCTCCCCGTCCCCGAGGGGGTGGTGGCGCTGCGGGTCCGGGACCCGCGCAAAGCCGACGCGTTCCCGCTCGAGCTGACGGGCCATGCTTGCGACATGCCGCAGTCGCGAGGGTTCCTGCGATGCTGTCAGAAGAAGTCGAGCCTGCAGGGCTCGCGACAGGACCGACGCAGGCGTTCGAGATCGAAAGCGAGCCCGATGTCGATGTGCGGCGCGATCTCGCGCGCGCGGTCGTCACGCGCGGGTGGGGCCTGCTCGAGCTGCGGCCGGTCCGCATGAGCCTCGAGGACGTCTTCCTGCAGGTGACGACCGAAGAAGTTCCCGAGGAGGCGCCCCATGCGTAACATCCTGGCGATTGCCGACAAGGAGCTGCGCTCCTACTTCGCGTCACCGATCGCCTACATCATGATCGGCCTGTTTTCCTTGCTGTTCGGCTGGTTCTTCTACGTCTTCCTGATGGCGTTCGTCCAGCAGAGCGAGCAGATGATGCAGTTTGGCGGCGGAGGGGGCGCAAACGTCAACCAGATGATGATTCGCGGGCTGTTCCAGAACACCGCCGTGATTATCCTGTTCGTGATGCCGATGATCACGATGCGGACGTACTCCGAGGAAAAACGATCCGGAACCATCGAGCTGCTGCTGACCTCGCCGGTCACCGACCTGCAGATCATCCTCGGCAAGTTCATCGGGGCGCTGGGACTGTACGCGGCGATGCTCCTCGTGACGATGCTGTATATGGTGATCCTGTTCCGCATCGGCAACCCCGAGTGGCGGCCGATCGTCGCGGGATACCTCGGGCTGCTCCTGATGGGCAGTTGCTTCCTGTCGGCGGGGCTGTTCATCTCGAGCCTGACGAAGAACCAGATCGTCGCCGGGTTCCTGACGTTTGCCACGTTCCTGATGTTGTGGATCATCAACTGGCTCGGAGAATCGTCCGGGCCGACCACGCGCGACCTGTTGAACTACCTCTCGATTACGGAGCACTTCGAGGATTTTTCACGCGGAATCATCGACACGAAGCATGCGGTCTATTACCTCAGCTTCATCACTTTTGGACTGTTCCTGACGGCCAAGTCGGTCGACAGCGAGCGGTGGCGCGGGTAGCGGTCTTATGTTGAAACGAGTTCTCGGGCTTCTCGGATGGCTGGGCGTCGCACTCGTCTTTGCCGCGGTCGCGATTCGCTTTACCCGGCCGGAGTGGCAACAGTGGTACAACGGCCTGGCGCTCGCCGGGCTCGCGTGCACGCTGCTCTACATCCTCAGCCAGTGGCGCGAGGTCGCGCGATCGTTCCAGGGCCGCCAGGCCCGGCTCGGATCGCTCGCGGCCGCCAGCGTGGTGGTCGTGCTCGCGATCCTCTTCGCCATCAATTACCTCGCCTCCCGCCACAACAAGCGGTGGGACCTGACGGCGGCCAGGCAGTTCTCCATCTCCGATCAGACGAAGAAAGTGCTGCAGGGACTGCAGAAGCCGGTTCACATCCGTGTGTTCGATCGCAGCGATGGATTCCCCCGCTTCCGCGAGCGGCTCGACGAGTACCAGTACGTGTCGAAGCAGGTCACGGTCGAGTACCTCGACATGGAGCGGAAGCCGACCCTGGCAAACGAGTACAAAGTCACCTCGCCGGGCACCGTGATCCTCGAGTACGACGGACGCACCGAACGGGTGAGCGCCGATGGTGAGCAGGAGCTGACGAACGGCCTGATCAAGGTCGTCCAGGGCACGCAGCACAAGGTGTACTTCGTCCAGGGACACGGCGAGCACGCAACCGACGGCAGCGACCGCACGGGCTACAGCACGATCGGGGCGGCCCTGAAGTCGGACAACTTCGACACCGACAGCGTGGTCCTCGCGCAGCAGAAAGCCGTGCCGGCCGACGCGTCCGTGCTGATCGTGGCGGGGCCGAAGACCGATTTCTTCCCCGGCGAAGTGGACATGCTGCGGGCGTACCTCGCGAAGGGCGGAAAGGTCTTCCTGCTGCTCGATCCGCCCGATCGCGTTGATTCGCCGTCGCTCTCCAATCTGATCAGCCTGGCGAAGGACTGGGGCATCGACATCGGCACGAACATCGTCGTGGACGTCAGCGGCATGGGGCAATTGCTCGGCACGGATGTGTCGGTGCCCGTCGCGGCGAAGTACGATCCCCATCCGATCACGGATCGTTTCACGCTCCTGACCGCCTATCCGCTCGCGCGTTCGGCCAGCGCCATCGAAGGCGGCGTCAACGGCCATAATGCGCAGAATCTGGTCAGCACCAGCAAGAACAGCTGGGCCGAAGCCGACATCAAGCGGCTGACATCCTCCGGGCAGGTCGAGCGCGAGTTGGACAAGGGAGACAAGGCCGGGCCGGTGTCTCTCGCGGCGGCCGTGTCCGCGACGGCGACCGACGCGCCGGCCCCGGCGGCCGCCGACGGGAGTGCCAAGCCCGGCGAGACGCCACCCAAACCGGAATCGCGCCTGGCCGTGTTCGGCGACTCGGATTTCGTGACGAACGGGTATCTCGGAATTCCCGGCAACCGGGATTTGTTTCTCAACACGGTCAACTGGCTGGCACAGCAGGAGAACCTGATCTCGATTCGCCCGCGCGATCCGCAGGACCGGCGCGTGTCGCTGACGGCGGACCAGGCGAAGCTCATTTTCTGGCTGTCCGTGCTCATCATCCCCGGCCTGATACTCGCCGCGGGCGTCCAGACCTGGTGGCGGAGGCGATAGATGCGCGGACTGCGTTTCATCATCCTGCTGCTCCTGGCCATCCCGCTCGGCTGGTACGCGTACCACGACTCGACGAAGGGTCCGGTCGATGATTCACCGAAGCGGGACAAGGTCTTCACCGTCGAGGCGGACAAGATCGACGAGGTCGAGATCAAATCCGAGTCCGGCGATCGCACCACGCTCCGCCGGAAAGGCAGCGAGTGGGAGATCGTTCAGCCCGCCGGCGCGCCGTCAGACCAGGCCACGGTCTCGGGGATTACCTCGAACCTGGCGTCGATCGAAATCCAGAGAGTCATCGACGAAAACCCGTCAGACCTGAAGGAGTTCGGGCTGGCGGCGCCGCGCGTCGAGGTGGCGTTCACAATGAACGGTCAGCAACGGCGCCTGCAGCTCGGGATGAAAACACCCTCTGGCACGGACGTCTACGCGAAGCTTGCCGACGAGAAGAAGGTGTTCCTCATCTCGTCGTTCCTCGAGGCCACGTTCAATCGCAGCACGTTCGACCTGCGTGACAAGTCGGTCCTGAAGCTCGAACGGGAGCAGATCGATGCGCTCGAGGTCACGGCCAGCGGACATTCCACCAGGTTCGAAAAGAAGAACGGCGAGTGGCAGATCGCGGCACCGCCGGCCGGACGCGCCGAGTTCGCGGCGGTGGACGGACTCGTGTCGCGCGTCAGCTCCGTGCAGATGAAGTCCATCGTGCCGGACGCGACGGACCTGAAGAAGTACGCCCTCGACACGCCGGCCTCGACGGTGCGGCTGGGGTCCGGGTCGTCGCAGGCCACGCTGCTCGTCGGCGGCGCCGCTGAGGCCGGCAGCGTCTACGCGAAGGACCTCTCGCGCCCCGCCGTCTTCACCATCGATTCCTCGTTGGTGGACGACCTGAAGAAGGATGCGTCGGAGTACCGTCAGAAGGATCTGTTCGACGCCAGGTCGTTCAATACGACCCGTCTCGAGGTCGCCCGCAACGGACAGACAACCGCCTTCGAGAAGGTCAAGACGAAGGACAAGGATGGCAAGGAAGAGGAAAAGTGGCGGCAGACCGCACCCGCGGCCCACGATGTGGACGCCGCCAAAATTGAAGCGCTGATCTCGGCCGCCACCGGCGCCCGCGCGACAGGTTTCGTGGACAGCACCGCCAAAACCGGACTCGACAAACCGGAACTGACCCTGATTTTCAATTACGACGAGGGCAAGCAGGAGCGGGTTGCCTTCGCGCGAACCGCCGACGCCGCGCACGCGGCGCGCACGGGCAGCCCAGGCGCCGCCAAGGTCGATGCCGCAGTCATCGACGCCATCGTCAAAGCGCTCGAGGACGTGAAATAGTCCCACGCCTGACATTCCTTCGTACGGCTGTGGCAGCCGGGGCTCTCGCGGCGGCCGGCTGCGCATCGCATTCCCCCGGTCGCGCGGCCGTCACGCGGCCATCCCTTGCGGTTCGCGAACTTCGCGCCAACCTCGCGAGCGTGTTCGGCGCCCCCGTCAATCAACGAGGCGTCTGGGCGATCGACATCCGGTCGCTCGATACGGGGGAGCGCCTGTACGAGCTCAACGCCGGCAGGCTCATGATGCCGGCGTCGAACATGAAGATCCTCACGCTCTCGGCAGCCGCCGATGCCCTGGGATGGGACCACCGCTTTTCCACGACACTCGAAACCCGCGGCAGCGTCACGGACGGCGTCCTGCGGGGCGATCTCATCGTGCGCAGCAATGGCGATCCGTCGATCAACTCGCGGGACCGGCGCGCGGATGCGGTCCTCAACGAATGGACTCGCGCGTTGCAGGCAGCCGGCATCTCCTCCATCGACGGCCGCATCGTCGGCGACGACCAGGCGTTCGACGACGAGGGCATCGGGGCGGGATGGGCGTGGGATTACCTGCAGTACGGGTACGCCGCGCCGGTCGGGGCGCTCGAGTTCAACGAGAACATCGCAACGCTGACGATTGCACCGGGCGCCGTCGCGGGTGAGACGGCGTCCGTGAACCTGTCGGCCGGGGCGGGACTCGAGCTGCTGAATCGTGCGACGACGGGAGCGCCGGGATCCGGGAACACGATCGACTACCGGCGGTCTATCGACCGCCCGTTGCTCGAGGTGACCGGATCGATCGCGGCCGGTGCGCCAGCCGACACCCGATCGGTCGCCGTCGTCAATCCGACGGTGTTTTACGCGCAGTCCTTGAAGGATGGACTCGTCGAGCGCGGAATTGCGGTGACCGGCGTGGCGGTTGATGTCGACGACGTGGCCGCGGAGATGCCCCAGGGCGACGTTCGGGTGCTGGCCACGGCGGCGTCGCCTCCCCTGCGGGAGATTGCGACCGTGCTGATGAAGGTCAGCCAGAACCTGTACGCCGAGACGCTGCTGAAGGCGCTTGGCGCCTCGCGCAACGGGCTGGGCACGGCCGAAGGTGGACGCATCGTGGTGCGCGACACGCTATTTGCGTGGGGCATCCCGCGCGACGCCCACGTCGTGTACGACGGCTCGGGTTTGTCGCGATACAACTACGTGACCGCTTCCGCTTTGACGGCAATGCTCGAGCACATGTACACGGATCCGCGCCATCGCGATGCCTTTCTCGCCACGCTGCCGATCGCGGGCAGGGACGGTACCCTCGGTTCGCGACTCCGTCGCACGCGCGCGGAGGGGAATGCGGTCGCCAAGACGGGATCGATTACGAACGTGCGATCGCTTTCCGGCTTCGTGAAAACCCGGGATGGAGAGATGCTCGTGTTCTCCATTCTTGCCAACGACTTCGTGATACCGGCCGCCACCATCACCTGGATCGCAGACCTGGGCGTCGAGATTCTGTCGAATTTCACCCGCCGGTAGCGTGTTCTTCCGCCTGAAGGCGGAAGCAAACAACATCCCCACTACAATAGACGAGTGTCGCGGATCGCCGTTATTGGGTCTCTTCTTGCTGTCGGCCTCGGCGCCAGCCTCTGGTATTACCAGGCAGGACGTGCGCACCCGGTGGAGATTGCAGAACAGCCGGCAGACGAGGACGCGTGGCTCGACCGGCTCTACAGCTCGAACCCTGCCGAGGCGGAAGCCGCAACGCGCCGGGTCGAGCAGCTGGGCGCGAGCGCGTTACCTGTCATTCACGGCACGCTCCAGGATCCGGGCGCTCGTCCGGAACGTGTGAAGGCGGCGCTGAAAGCCTGCGCCATCCTCGGACCAGCGGCCGCGGCGGCCATCGGCGAGGTCGCCGAACAGCTACCGGACCCAACATTGACCGCCGAGGCCGCCATCGCGTTGAGCTTCATGGGACGTACCGCATTCGGGCCCTTGCGCGACGCGCTTGGCAGTGAAGACCCCGTCGTCCGCCGGGAGTCGCTCCGATCGATCGGAAAGCTGAAGGAACGTGCTCCACTCGACGCACGCGAGGTCCTTCCCCTGCTCATCGATCGCGCCGCCGACGCGGATACGGGCGTGCGGACGGTCGCGGCGACGTACCTCGGAATCATCCACGAGGGCGGCGCCGACGCCGTGCAGGCGCTGATGCAGGGGCTGAAAGATCCGGAGGCAGATGTGCGACGGGCGGCGGCAACGGCGCTCGGATCATTCGGCGCCGAAGCGGAGCCCGCCGTGCCGGGTTTGAGGAAAGCCGCCGCGGACACGGACCCGGACGTCGCTCGTGAAGCGGGCGTGACGCTGGTGAAGCTGCAGCCGAAGCGGTGAGGGCGCCGCGTAGGTGGCGCAGGGCTTCAGCCCTGCCTCAGAGCAGGCTGCGCGCGAAGGAGACGAACTCGTCCGGCGTGCCTTGAAGCCCGCCGCCCTGCGCGAGGTCGGATCGTCCTCCGCCCTTTCCGCCGAACCGTTCGATCAGCTTCCTCAGGATCGCGCCGCAGTCAATTGGCGCGTCGCCGGCGCGCGCGACCACCGCGGCCGATGGCTGGGGCAGGCCGAACAGAACCGCGACGTGCGAGGGCCGCGCGGTAATCGCAGACGCGATCGCCTTCAAGCCGCTCTGATCCCATCCCTCCAGCGAGGCAACGACGGCCTGCACGCTCCCGAGCCGCTCCGCGCGATCGGCGAGCGCGGTGGCTTCAAACGCGGCAAGCCGCGCCTGCAGATCCTTCAGGTGCCGGTTCGTCGCTCTTGCCTCCGCCTGCAGCCGTTCAATCCCCGCGGGCAAATCCGGCGGCAGCACCGAAACGAGCGTGACGCTTGCCGCCATGGCCTCACGCAGCGATCGATAGCCTCGCTGCGCACGTACGCCGCAGAGAAACTCCACGCGCGTGCCGCCGCGGAAACGCTCGGACGATGCGACGGCGATGAGGCCGATTGCACCAGTGCGGGCAACGTGCGTGCCGCCGCAGGCCGAAATGTCGAAGTCCGCGACCTCGATCAGCCGAAGCATGCCCGTGCGCGCCGGTTCCTTGCGCAGCGGCAGCGTCGCCGCCTCCTCGGCGTCGGCGAACCGGATCCGCACGGGACGGTCTTCCCAGACGATGCGGTTCGCTTCGTCTTCCGCGCGTTCCATGTCCGCCACGGACAACGTCCGGTTCAAATCAATCGTCGCCGATACCGATCCAAGGTGGAAGCTCTCGGTGCGGGCGCCCCCCACGCGGTCGAAGGCGGCCGAGAGCACGTGCTGACCGGTGTGCTGCTGCATGTGCTCGAAGCGGCGGCCCCAGTCGATCGCGCCGCGCGCCGGTCCAGGCTCGAGAGCACCCTCGATCACATGGAGGATGGCGCCGTCGTCTGTGTCAATGACATCGATCACGGCCGCCGCGTTCAGCCGCCCCGTGTCGAAAGGCTGTCCACCGGAAGTCGGGTAGAAGGCCGTGCGATCCAGCACCGCGGCCAACCGTCCCTCGTACGGCTCGACACGCAGCACCTGCGCGTCGAATTCCGCGAGGTAGGGATCCGTGTAGTAGAGGCGCTCGGTCACGACCGCGCCCCGCCCCTGTCGCGCGGCCCTTCAGGACTGCCACCGGAAGGCATCGCAGGATCGACAACCCCGGCCTGCGCGAAACCGCGCGCGCGGAGGCGGCAACTGTCGCAGCGCCCGCACGGAAGTCCGGACGGGTCGGGATCATAACAACTGTGCGTGAGCCCGTAATCCAGGCCGAGCGCGACACCTTCACGGATGATCTCGGCCTTCGACAGGCGTAGCAACGGCGCCTTGATCTCGATGGCCCGACCTTCGACTCCGGCTCGCGTCGCGAGCGCGGCCAGGCGCTCGAAGGCCGACAGGTATTCGGGCCGGCAATCGGGATAGCCGGAATAATCGAGGGCGTTCACGCCAAGCACGATGGCGCCCGCGGCGACGACTTCCGCCCAGCCGAGCGCGAGGGAAAGAAAGATGGTGTTGCGCGCGGGCACGTACGTTGAGGGAATACCGGGGCCATCGAGCTCGCGGTCCTTGGGAATCGCGCCGTCGCCGACGAGAGTGGAGCCACCGAAGGCGGCGAGGTTGACGTCGAGCTCAACGTGTCGCGCGACCTGCAGATGCTTCGCGACATCGCGGGCCGCGGCAATCTCGCAGGCGTGGACCTGCCCGTATCGCACCGTCAGCGCGTAGAGCGCGTACCCGTCCCGCCGTGCCATCGCGCCGGCCGTGTAGGAATCAAGCCCGCCGCTGAGCAAGAGAACGGCCTTCACACGCCCCTGGTTTCCGCGTTCCAGATGAACTTGTGCGCCTGGAGCTGCAGCCTTACCGGGAGGCGATCCTCGAGCATCCACGCGGCCAGATCCTTCGCGGGAAGGATGTTGTGCACAGGCGAGAACAGCACGGCGGCGGTCCGGCCGACGAGTTCGTGACGAGCGACGACGTCCCGTGCGAATTCGTAGTCGGCCCGATCGCGGAGGACGAACTTCACCTCGTCGGTCGGCGTCACGATCGCCAGGTTCTCCCAGTGGTTCCGGTCCGACTCCCCGCTGCCGGGGCATTTCACGTCCACGATGCGGATGACGCCGGAGGGAATGTCCTTGATGCTGAGATGGCCGCCGGTTTCCACCATGACGGTGCGGCCGGAATCGAGTAATTGCTGCATCAGCGGATAGACGTCCCGCTGAAGGAGCGGCTCTCCGCCGGTAACCTCCACCAGGTCGCACCCGTAGCCCGCCACTCGCGTCACGACATCATCCACGGTCATCTTCGAGCCTTCGGTGAACGCGTAGGGGGTATCGCACCAGGTGCACCTGAGGTCGCAGGCCGTCAGCCGGACAAAGACGCACGGCCGCCCGGTGTGGGTCGATTCTCCCTGAATCGAGTGGAAAATTTCGTTAATCGTCAGCACCTTCCCTATTGTACTTGCAGCTGAAAGCCGGTTTCTCCCGGGTAGAATACGTGCATGCCCAAGCCGATCCTCTACTGGAAGCCGACTTGAACCACGTGTCGAAACGCCAGAAGTTTTCTGGAGCAGCGGCACGTGGACGTCGAGGAACACGACATCAATCGGGAACCGCCGACCCGCGCGTTCCTCGAGAAGCATATCGACGCGGCGCGATTTCTCGACTTCGTCAGCACGCGAAGCCCGGTCTTCAAGCAGCGGCCGCTTCCTCGCTCCAAGAAGGAAGCGATTGATCTGATGATGCAGCAGCCAAACCTGATCAGGCGGCCGATCCTCATACGGGGATCGAAAGCAGTATTTGGCTTCGACAAGGACGCCTATTCGAAAGCGACGGGGTAAGTCCGCCCTGGGCGGTGCGCACGTCATGCCTGAGATTCGAATCGGCACGTCGGGGTGGAGCTATCCGTCCGGGAAGGGCACATGGAACGGGATCTTCTATCCCGTTCCGCCGGGCCGTCGGTCCGGCCGCGGCGGCACATTCGACGAGCTTCGCTTTTACGCCGAGCATTTCAACACCGTCGAGATCAACTCGACCTTCTACGGCGTGCCGGCGCCAGCCACGGCGCGCGGCTGGGCCGATCGCACGCCTGAGGGGTTCGAGTTCTCGCTGAAGTTGTTTCAGAAGTTCACGCACCCGGGTATGTTTCACAAAGCCACGGGAGAGGACCCCTGGGATCTCGGCCGACGGGACGTGGACCAGTTTCGCGCGGCGATCGATCCGTTGGCCTCTGCCGGTAAGCTTGGCGCACTGCTGGCGCAGTTCCCCGCCAGTTTCCGGAACGAGCCGGATTCCTGCGCATACCTGGCGTGGCTCCTGGAGCGATTTCGCGATTACCCGGTCGCGCTGGAGCTGCGGCACCGGAGCTGGAGCGACCAGCCGGTCGAAACGCTGCAGCTCCTCGATGCGTTCGGGGCGGCGTGGGCGCAGATAGACGAGCCGAAGTTCCAATTCTCGATCCGCCAGAACCTGCTGCCAAACGTGCGGACGTTCTACTACCTGCGCCTGCATGGCCGAAACGCGGCCCAGTGGTGGACGCACGACAACTCGGAGGATCGTTACAACTACCTGTACTCGGCCGAAGAGCTTCAACCGTTCGCGGAAGCGGCCAGGGAAGCGTCACGCGAGGTGAAGAAGGCTTACCTGTACGCGAACAATCATTTTTCCGCGAAGTCGGTCGCCAACGCGGCCATCCTGAAACACGACCTCGGACAGCCGCTGCCGGGTGAATATCCGCAGGAATTCGTGGATCGTTATGCGGACCTGAAAGGGCTCGTCAGGGTGTTGCCGGACCCTCTCTTACGAACGCCCTCTTGAGGATATCGGCGATCTGAATTTCATCGACGACCTCGATACCCCTGATGATCCGGCCGAACACGGTGTACTTCGCGTCCCACTCGGGGTGCGGCTTCGTGTTGATGAAGAACTGGCTGTCGGCCGATTTGGGGTCCGTGCCCGGATACGCCATCGCGACCGCCCCGCGAACGTGCCGCCGCTTTTTCGTGATTTCCGCCACACCGATCGGCGTGCCGCTTCCGGCGCGGCCCCACCACTCGCGCATCAGCACGTTGCGTGACTGCGGATCGCCGATCTGGACCAGCCCGAACCCCGTGTCGGCGCGATGGAAGCGCTGACCGTTGTAGAAATTCCGTTTCATCAGGCCGACAATCTGGGCGACGGTCCTGGGCGCTTCCTCCGGGTAGGTCTCGAACTCGATGTTGCCCCTGCTGGTTTCCAGAACAATCACCGGCCCCGCGCCGGGAGACGTCTGCCGGGCGGGCAGCGGCGCGGCCGCGACGATTGACGCGCACATCGCCAGTGCCAGCCGATTCTTGATAGTCATGTTCAAGTCCTCTGAACCAGACCTGAGCCTCGAGCCTTGAGCCCAGAGCCCACCTTCGTGACGCCGATTTTCTGGCACAGGTCGAACAGGACGCATTGGCCGCAGAGCGGATACACGGGCCGGCACACGTTCTGGCCCCATGTGACCAGGTAGAGATTGATGAGCGGCCACCATTGCCGGTGCGCCGCGTGATACAGCGACTGCTCGGTCTCGTCCGGGGTCCGAGTCGCCACCCAGCCGAGGCGATTCGAAATGCGGTGCACGTGTGTATCGACGCAGATGTTATCCGCACTGCGGTGCGCGAGAATCAGGACGAGGTTCGCGGTCTTGCGCCCGACGCCTGGCAACGTCAGCAGTTCGTCCATCGTCTGGGGTACGACGCCGCCGTACCGCGTCAGGAGCTGTTCGCATGTGCGCCGGACGTGCACGGCCTTGTTGCGATAGAAGCTGACAGGAAAGATCAGCCGCTCGATTTCCTTCACTCGCAGCTTGACCATCGTGCGGGGCGTGCGGGCCACGCGAAAGAGTCGGATCGAGGCCGCGTGCGTGACCGCATCCTTCGTCTGCGCGGAGAGCATCGTCGCGATGAGCACCTGGAAGGGGTCTTCCTGCTGGTCCTCGGCGATCTTCTCGATCGCTGGCTCCTCGAGCCCATCGATCGCGCGCGCGAGGCGCCGCATCACGGCGCGAATGCGGCCGCGGGGAACGGCCGGCTGCGGCGGGAGCGTCATACCGGCGTCAGCGGCGGATTCCCCCCGAGGACCGCGAGGACATTCCTCACCGCGAGGTCGGCCATCGCGGTGCGCGTTTCGCGCGTTGCGCTTCCGAGATGCGGAGCGAGGACCACGTTCTCGAACGGCACAAGCCCGGGATGGACCGACGGCTCTTTCTCAAAGACGTCCAGGGCCGCCCCGGCAATCAGCCGCTCCCGCAGCGCCCACGCGAGCGCGTCTTCGTCCACAATCGAACCGCGCGCCGTGTTGACGAGGAGCGCGGACCGCTTCATGCGGGCAAGGGTCCGCCGATTGATCAGGTGTCGCGTCTCCGGGGTCGCGGGCGTGTGAATCGACACGACGTCGGAGCTGACAAGCAGCGCGTCGAGCGACATGTCGTGTTTCGCGAAGACCGCCGTCATCCCGAATGCGCCTGCCTTCGCGGCGACCGCGCGCCCAATCCGCCCGCGGCCGATGATGCCGAGCTGCTTGCCACGCAACTCCATGCCCAGCATGAAATCGAGCGCCCACCCCGTCCATCCGCCGCGGCGAATCAACCGGTCCCCTTCCGCAATCCGCCGGGCCAGCGTCAGGATCAAGCCCCAGGTCAGCTCGGCCGTCGCCTCGGTCAGGACGTCGGGTGTGTTGGTCACCAGCACTCCGCGCGATTTCACGGCCGGCACGTCGATATTGTCGTAACCGACCGCGACGTTCGCGACGATCTTCAGATCAGGAAGCCCGGCGTCGATCACGGCGCCGTCGATACGATCCGTCAGCAGGCAGATGAGGCCCTGCTTTCCTGCGACCCGGCGCCTCAATTCAACCGGCGTCAGCGCCGCTGGACCTTCGTTCAGATCGACATCGCACGCCGCTTCGAGGCGGGCAAATGCGGCGGAAGGAATTCGGCGCGTCAGGAGAACGGAGGGTTTCACAGCCGGGGCGTCAGTGGCCGTGTGATTCGCAGTATCCGCAATGGTTGCACTGCACATTCGGCTCGATCAGGCAGGGCCCACCCGATGGCGGAAGGGCGTAGCGATAGTGACTGTTGTGTGGCAGCAGGACCGCGGGGACTTCGACGGCTTCCCCGCCGTTCCCAAGACGCCGGTGGACGGCGTCTCGCACCATCTGGCGCAGGATGTCCTCGTTCATTCCTCGTCCCCGTAATCGACCGTGTCGATGATGCCGATCACGGCCGCGTCCACCGCCGCGGCCTTGCGGCCGAGCGCGTCGCCGGCCGCCTTCCCCTCGATGACGACCAGGACCCGCTCGCCGACGCCGGCGCCGACCGAGTCGATCGCGATGAGCGCCACGCCGCGCGGAGTCCCTTCGGGCGCGATGGGCTGGACCAGGAGCAGCTTCGCACCCTCGAGTTTACGGTCTTTCTGTGTCGACACCACCGTGCCGACGACGCGGCAAATCTGCATTCCTTCT
>JANNHC010000735.1:0-2288 GCA_031404215.1 Acidobacteriota bacterium | reverse complement strand
GGCGGACCTCCGGCGCGTCGTGATAGAGGAGCAGCGGCGTCACGAGGTTGCGCTTGTCGAGCGACTCCAGCATGTCAATCGCGTACACCACGCGCGCCGGGTCCGGCTGCGAGAGCTCCTGGACCAGCGTCTCGATCGTGGTGAGATCGGCGCCGCTCAGGCGGACTTCAGCGGGCGCGAGATCCCGCCGCTCGAGGCTCTGGCGGAACGCGGCCAGGTAACCCTTGCGCGCCCGGAGCGACATGTAAATCCACAGCGCCGTGACGGCGAGGCTCGCGTAGCTCAGCCGCTGCCAGTCGAAATCTAGCCCCCAGGGCTTGATGAGGACGAGCGTCAGCACCGCACCCACCGCCTTTGCGGAGCGGTCGACCGTCACGTCGACAAACGACTTCGCCTTCCGTTTGATCTCCGCGGGCAGCGGGAGGAACAGGATTTCGCGCGTGGTCTTGTCGATCGTGTACCGCAGCGACTGATCCAGGACCCTCGCAAGCGCGGGCGCCCAAAGCGCGCCGTTCAGCAGCATCACGACCGCCGTGGTGCCGAGGCTGACGGGCAGGATCATCAAGGCAAAGCCGATCCCGAGGTACCGATGGATCCTGCTCGTCAGCCCGATCTGGATGATGAATCCAATCGACGACGTCCACACGGCCACGACCGCCAGAAACGCCGTGATCGCATCGGTCGCGCCGACCCCTTTTGCGGCCTGGGCGGCCATGCTGAGCTGCTGCTCGATGATGCCGGCGCCCACGGCGGCGAAGCTGATGACGAGCGCGATGATCTGCAGCGCCTTCGACTGGCGTAGCAGTTGGATCGCCTCGGTCGCGCTGACTCCCTTCTCGCTCTCGATCGCGATCGGCTCGGTCTCGACCCGCTCCCGCCGGATGATCGCCGCGACGAGCAGCGCACAGAGCGTCATGAACGCCGCGCTGGGCAGGAGGAGATTGACCGATCCTATTTTCGGGGCGTAGGTGGCGAGCGTCGAGCCCGCGATGCCCCCGAGCGGCGCGCCCGCGCCGATGAAGCCAAAGATTCGCTTGGCCTGGCGCGGATCGTAGACGATGTTGGCGAGGGTCCAGAACTGGCTGATGAGCAGCACGCCGAAAATCAATCCGGCCACGTAAAACGCGACCGACACCCATGTGGCGTTCGTCTGTAACAGCAACCAGAACACCAGCATCAGGCCGGCGAGGCCGAGCTGAACGATCGGGAGCCCCCACCGGCGCGGCAGCCGTGCGATCAGCCACCCATAGCCGGTCATCAGGATGCCGATGATCAGCCCCGCCGCCAGCAGGACGTACGGAATGTTGTCGGCGCCGAGCGCGGTAATGTATTTCGATTTCGTGATCGGCCGGATCGTGTTCCACGTCGTCATCGCCAGGAACGAGTAGGCAAACATGAGGAGGGCCGTCAGGCGTTCCTCCTTGCGTAATTCGACGATCGGCGACAGGAGCCGCTGCAGCATCGGCACAGCCTAAGACATGCGCTACCTGAAGTAAACTGCGGCGTCCCATGGTTGCGCGGCTACGGCGGTTCTTCGACGTCCGATCCGGAGAGGGACTGCGCGTCCTGCTTTCCTTTCTCTACATCGCGGCGGTGGCTGCCGCGTTCCTCCTGGCCAAGCCGATTCGCAACAGCCTGTTTCTCCAGCAGTACGGCGCGTATCCGCTCGTGTACGTCTATGCCGCCGTGCCGCTCGTGCTGTCACTCTTCGTGTTCGTCTACGCGCGCGTGACGGCGCGCTTCGGCACACGCGCCGTGACCGTCGCGACGCTCCTGTTCTTCAGCACGCACGTCCTGCTGTTCTGGTATGCGTTTCGATTTCAGGCCCCCGCGATCGCCGGGCGCGGCTCCGCCGCCTGGCTGCTGCCCGCGGTGTTCTACGTGTGGGTGAACTGCTTCGGCGTCATTGCCACTGTGCAGGCCTGGAGCTTCGCGAGCTCGCAGTTCGACACCAGGCAGGCGAAGCGGCTGTTCGGGCTCATTGCCGGAGGGGCGTCGCTGGGGGCGATGGCGGCGGGGCTGCTCGCTCGATTTCTGGTTGGCCCGGTGGGCGGCACGGTGAACATGATGCTCGTCCTGGCGGGCCTCATTGTCGCCGCCGGGGCGATCGTGGCCATCGCGAACCTGCGCCTTCCTTCGCGGGCAACTTTCCGGCGCGGCCGGGCCCCCAGGCATCCTTTCAGCGACAGCATCCGCCAGATTGCCGCAAGCCCCTACCTGCGGCTGATGGCGGCGCTCGTCTTTCTGGCCGCGATCACGACGCAGTGGACGGGGTTCCAGCTCAGCCT
>JANNHC010000734.1:0-14889 GCA_031404215.1 Acidobacteriota bacterium | reverse complement strand
GCGGCGCCGATCGTTCCGACCCACGTGGCCCCTCCCGCCCCCTGGTACCCGTGGCCCCCCTGCCACCCCTGGCACTCAATCAGAGATGCTGCCCGACCCTCTCTTCCAGCATCTGGACGAGCGTCGGATCAAGAAAGGTGTAGTCGTCCGGGATGTTGAGGCAGTTGAGCCGGTCGAGTGCGGGATGCGAGGGGAACATGCGTTCGAGGGCCTCGCGCTGCTGGTCGTCCATCGTAAAGATGATCTCGGCCCACTCGAGCATGCGCGCGTTGACGCGCACGAGTGCGTCTTCGCTCGTGCCCGCGGAGCGGACGTCGAGATCGCTTCGCTTGCAGAAGATGCGTTCGGCGGTCGCGCTACGGTGGCGATTGACGCGGCAGATGAAGAGGACCCGCCGGGCGGGGGCGGCATGCGTCATCGGGAATTCGAGTAATCTTAGCAGGAACCTCGTCGTGAATCGCCTTGTTCACGCTGGTGTGTAGCCCAGCCTTTTTTAGGCCGTCTTGGAGCGCCGTGAAAACATTACCTCTGGCCGTCCTGTGTGGGGCGGCGCTGACGCTCGGTGTCACCCAAACGCCCGCGCCCATGCCCGCCGCCGCGGGGCAGGAGCGGCACCTTCGCAACGTCCGCCAGTTGACCAACGGCGGCGAAAACGCGGAGTCGTATTTTTCGACGGACGGCACGCGTCTGATCTTCCAGTCCACGACGAAGCAGGACGCCTGCGATCAAATTTACACGATCAAGACGGACGGCACCGATCTCCGGCGCGTCAGCACGGGCACCGGGCGCACGACGTGCGGATATTTTTACCCGGGCGGCAAACAGATTCTGTTCGCGTCCACGCACGAAGCGTCGAAGGAGTGTCCGCCGAGGCCCAGCTACGAGCGCGGATACGTCTGGCCGATCTACGCCGGGTACGACATCTACCGGGCCAACGCGGATGGGTCCCAATTGACGCCGCTCACCCGTTCGCCGGGGTACGACGCCGAAGCGACGATCGCTCCCGATGGTCTCATTGTCTTCACGAGCGTGCGCGACGGGGACATGGAGATCTACTCCATGAAGGCGGATGGCTCCGACGTCAAGCGTCTGACGAATCGTGTCGGCCCGGACGGCGGCCCGTTCTTCTCCTGGGACGGCAAGCAGGTCGCGTTTCGTGGGCAGGCGCTCGGCGCCGGCCGTGAGCTCGACAGCTATCGTGGGCTGTTGAAGGAGGCGCTCTGGAGGCCGACCGAGCTGGAGCTCTTCGTGATGGGACGCGACGGCGGCAACCAGCGCCAGGTCACGAAGCTGGGCGGCGCCAACTTCGCGCCGTCCTGGCATCCCGACGGCCAGCGGCTGATCTTCGCGTCGAACATCGCCGATCCGAAGGGTCGCGACTTCGACGTCTACCTGATCAACGTCGATGGCACCGGCCTCGAGCGCATCACGTACAACAACACGTTCGACGGGTTTCCGATGTTCTCTCCCGACGGCCGGCATCTCGTCTTCGCGTCCAACCGCAACGCGAAGGCGGAGGGGGAGACGAACGTGTTCATTGCCGAGTGGGTGGAGTAGACCGGTTTTAGGGGTAACCTAAAGCCCAACCTGCAACGTGAACCATTCGGCCTCCCGGATCCGCCGTCGCGCGATTGCTTCGTGTGCCGCGGCGCTGGCCATGATGATGCTGCGCTGCGGCGGTTCCCCTGCTGGTCCGGGAGGTCCGACTCCGGCTGTCTATACCGTCACGCCGTCTGCCGGTCCGTTCATCGGCGGGACCCGCGTCACCATCTCGGGCGCGAACTTCGCGGCTGGCGCAGCGGTGACCATTGGCGGAGTGGCGGCGACCGAGGTGGTCGTCGAATCGGCGTCGAGCATCAGTGCGAAGACGGGACCGGCCGTGCCGGGCCCTGCTGACGTCGCCGTGACCGTCGAAGGGCGAACCGGTGCGCTGCCAGGGGCGTTCACCTACCTGGCGGTTTCGGGCGAACCGCCTGCCATCACCTCGATCGTCGCGCGCGGGACGCGACCGAACGAACCCAGGAGCTTTGCCGACACCGGCGAAGAGGTCACTGTCGTCGCCACGGTCGCAGATTCCGATACGCCTGCGGAACAGCTGGTCTTCCTATGGACGTCAGACGCCGGCGTCTTCACGGAGACCGGCGCATCCGTGAAATGGCGGGCGCCATCAGACGTGGCGATCCCCGCGACGGTTACGCTGTCGTTGAGCGTCGCCGACCATACCGGCAACACGGCGACCGGTTCGACCACGGTCAAGGTACACGATTCGGTCAAAGAGGTGGGCGATCTGGCGCGGGAGTTCCTCCTCGACTTTTCTGATTCCGAGAAGTCCCCTGCTGTGGTTGTCCGCAACTTCAGCAAGAGTCCTCGATGCGAGAAGGAACGGGACGACGAGTTCAGCCAGATCGAGGAGAACCGACGGCTTTACAGAATCAGGTCGTCCTCGATCGGCCCGGCCAATGTGAGTGTGTGGTTTGGCAGCCGGCCGTGCAGCTACGTGCCGCGCGACGGCGACGCCTGCGCGGCCATCCCCGCGACCTGGGACTCGGTCTGCAGGACGGCTGACCCTGCGTGCATCCCGGGCCGTTCCGAGGGCATCGACCACGTGACGGCCGTGTACGAGGACACGCAGTGGCGGCTGTGCGCCAGCTATTTCCAGCCTCGCGGGCCGGCGCGCCCGAGCTTCATCCGGTAACGTGCGATACTTGTGGAATCGGTCGGGGCGTAGCGCAGCCTGGTAGCGCATCTGGTTTGGGACCAGAGGGTCGGGGGTTCGAATCCCTCCGCCCCGACCATTTATAGTTGTTCGTATCCGCGGGGCTTAGCCCCGCGACGCGCGTACGGCCGATTCGCCCTGAGTCGGCGCCCTTTGTTCTTGACCCTGCGGCGCAGTGATGTTCGGACAAACGGTCGGGCATGTGGCCCGGCCCTCATCGAGAAAAGATGACCATGAAGCTCCTCGCAACGATTGCTCTCCTTCTCGGTCTGCTGCCGGTCGCCGCCGCAGACCAAACGACTGTTCAAAGTCAGCTCCCGCAATTTCAGGACCTCTTCAACGGTAAGGATCTGACGGGCTGGGTGAACATCAACACGGCTGAGGACACGTGGAAGTACCGCGACGGCATGCTGATCTGCTCCGGCCGTCCGATAGGCGTCATGTGCAGCGAGAAGCAGTACGAGAACTTCCTCCTCCACATCGAATGGAGACACATGGAGGCCGGCGGCAACTCCGGTGTATTCGTGTGGAGCAATGCTCGGCCCGATGAACGCGACAGGCTGCCAGACGGCGTCGAAGTACAGATGCTGGAGCTCGATTGGCCCAACCTGAACAAGCGCAATGGCGTGACGCCGCCCATCGCCTACGTCCACGGTGAGGTCTGGGGGGTCGGCGGCGTGCACACCACGCCCGACAACCCCCGCGGTGAGCGCAGCATGTCGATCGAGAATCGCGCGAAGGGCAAGGGCGAGTGGAACACCTACGACGTTGTCGCCGTCGACGGCACGATCAAGCTTTCCGTCAATGGCAAGTTCGTCAACGGCATCACGCGCTCGACGCAGAAGAAGGGCTACTTCTGCCTGGAGTCGGAAGGCGGCGAAATTCACTTCCGCAATATGCGCATTCTGGAGCTCCCGCCAGGCGTGACCACGCCGGAGCAGACCGCGCCGGCACGGAAGTGACTCCCGTCTCGCCTGTCGACCGGATCAGAGCGCGACGATCTGGCCCGTGCGCACGCTTTCGTCGGCGGCGAGCACGATGCGCAGACTGTTGACGGCGTCGTGCATGTGATCGGACAGATCCAGATCCTCCTGAATCGCGCGCAGGAAATACGCCTGCTCGCGATCGCAGAGACCCTGGTGATCGGGCTCGTCGTCGGTGTTGATCAGCTCGTCGGGCTTCACGAACTCGTTGTTCGCGTCGATGTCGCTGTGGTGCAGCTTGATGCAGTTCGTTTTCGTGTGGCTGTCGATGTCGTCCGAGCCCCTGGCGCTTCCTTCATTCGGGTCTTTCACGATGGAGACGCAGCCCTTGGGGCCGATCACGTCTTTGACGAAGAAAGCCACCTCGCTCATCATCGGGCCCCAGCCCGCCTCATACCACCCCACCGACCCATCGTCGAACGTGACCTGGAGCTGGCCGTAGTTGTACATGCCGGGCTTGAGCTCGTCGGTCAGACGCGCGCCGATGGCGGACACGCGCACCGGCCTGGCGCCGGTCATCTGGCACATCACATCAACGTAGTGGACGCCGCAGTCGACGATGGGGCTCATCGACTCCATGAGGTTGCGGTGCGAGTTCCAGGCGGATCCGTGGCTCTGCTGGTTCAGGTTCATGCGCATGACCAGCGGCTTGCCGAGCGTTCGCGCGAGTTCAATGAACCGGATCCAGGCCGGGTGAACGCGCAGGATGTATCCGATCACCAGCTTGCGGCGGTTCGCTCGCGCGGCATCGACGATGCGCTGGGCCTCGTTGACGGTCTCGGCCAGTGGCTTTTCGCAGAAGACGTGGCAGCCCGACTCGATTGCCGCTCTCGCATAGGGCCCATGTGTTTCGGGATACGTGTTGATGCTGACGGCGTCCGGCTTGGTGGCGGCAAGGGCCGCGTAGTAGTCGCCGAACTCGGGCAGGCCGCCCAGCTCTTTGCTGAGCGCCCCGCGCGAGGTCGGGCCACGACTCACCAGGCCGGCGATCTCGAACTCGGGCATTTTGTGGTACGCGCGGGCGTGGCTGGCTCCCATGTTGCCGCAGCCGGCAACGAGCACTCGAAGGGGACGTGTCATCGGTTCAACCTTATCCGCGCAGCTCACTTACCGCAAGACTCGCCTCGGCCAGCCAGGAGCCTACACGCGCAGCGCGCGTCGCCAGGTCAGGCGACGGCTTAGAGGCGAAGCCGCCCGCCCAGCGAAGCACCGTGCGACCGTACCCGAAGCCGCCGCCGTGGAATACTAGGATTTCGCTCGTATGAGCACGACGCCCCAACCATGAACACGAACAACGGTCTGCCACTCGTCGCGCCCCGGGTAACGCCGGTCCTCGACCCCGGCTTTCGACCTGCGGTCCTCGCCATGCAGGCGTTTCGCGATCTCGTCGACACGACGTCCGGTGCCGTGCCCGTCCGGATCGCCCTCGAGCAGGCCGACGGCTCGGTCTTTCGCTTCGAGACGCGTGTCCTGTCCGAGCCTCATCCACAGGCGTCGGCCAACGCCTTGTTTCTCGAGCGCCTCGTGAAGTTCCTCTTGTGGTCCCGCGGTGGGTGGCGCATCTATGTCGATGGACCGGCATCGTTGGCCACTGGCCTGGCCGCGCGCTACCGTCAGACCGCGACCGGCAGGTTCGACGCGCACCTGGTGGGCGAACGGATGTTCGACCATCCACTGGAGGTCGTGCACACACGCGATCTCCCGCCCGAGCACTCGGAGACCAGGCCGCTCGGTCGGCATCTCGAAGGATGCCGCATCGGCTTCGATCTCGGCGGCAGCGACCGCAAGGTGGCGGCGGTCATCGACGGCAGCGTCGTGTTCAGCGATGAGACGGTCTGGGATCCCTACTACCAGCCGGACCCGCAGTATCACTTCGACGGCATCATGGACTCGCTGAGAAAGGCGGCGTGCCACCTCCCGCGCGTCGATGCGATCGGCGGAAGCGCCGCCGGCGTGTACGTGAACAATCGTGTCAAGGCCGGCTCGCTCTTTCGGGGCGTGCCCGAGGACGTGTTCAACGCGCGCGTGAAGGATCTGTTTCTGGACATCAGGACAGCGTGGAACGACGTTCCCTTCGAGGTCGTCAACGACGGCGAGGTCACGGCGCTGGCAGGCTCGATGTCGCTCGGAGAGAATGCGATTCTCGGGATCGCGCTCGGCACGAGCACGGCCGCGGGCTATGTCACGCCGGACGGCAACATCACGTCGTGGCTGAACGAGCTGGCCTTCGTGCCCGTCGACTACAATCCCGCCGCTCCAATCGATGAATGGTCTGGCGACTACGGTGTCGGCGCGCAGTATTTCTCTCAGCAATGCGTCGGTCGGCTCATGCCAGCGGCCGGCATCGACACACCGGCCGACATGCCGTTGCCCGAGCGGCTGAAGTACGTACAGTCCCTGATGCTCGACGGCGACTACCGCGCGAAGAAGATCTACGAGACCATCGGCACCTACGTCGGTTACGGCGTCGCGCATTTCGCGGCGTTCTATGATCTTCGACATGTCCTGGTACTGGGGCGCGTCACCTCCGGTCCGGGTGGAGACGAGATTGTCGGCGGCGCACGCGAGGTGCTGGAGGTCGAGTTCCCCGAACTGGCCCGACGGATCGCGTTCCATGTTCCCGACGAGCACGACAAACGTCACGGTCAGGCAATTGCGGCTGCGAGCTTGCCCGCAGTTGCCAGGTAGGCACCATGAATCCCTATCATCGCTATGTCTCCGAGCTCGCGCGCCTGGTGGCGGAAGGCAGACGCTTCCCACTCGGCGGATTCCCAGTCCCGTCGCACTCCACCATCGCCCCGGACGCGCCGCGCGCCCTCTTCTTTTCGCCGCATCCAGACGATGAGTGCATCGCCGGCGGCCTGGCGCTGCGTCTCAAGCGCGAAGCTGGCGTGCGCGTCGTCAATGTTGCGGTCACGCAGGGCAGCCTCAAGGCGCGGCAGGCGGGGCGGCTCGGGGAGCTGAAGGCCGCGTGCGACTATCTCGGATTCGATCTGATCCAGACCGCGCCCAGTGGACTGGAGCACATCAACGTCAAGACCCGTACGGCCGATTCGGCGCACTGGCAGGCGTCGGTCGAGGTCATCGCCGCGATCATCGCGGAACAGCGACCAAGGGTCGTGTTCTTTCCCCACGACACCGACTGGAACAGCACGCACATCGGCACGCACTATCTGCTCGTGGATGCGCTCGCCCGCCAGGCCTCGGATTTCACCTGCCATGTCGTCGAAACCGAATTCTGGGGCGCCATGGCCACGCCGAACCTGATGGTCGAATCGAGCGTGGACGATCTCGCTGAGATGATGACGGCGCTGTCGTTTCACGTCGGCGAGGTGCAGCGCAACCCGTACCACCTGCTCGTGCCGCCCTGGATGCAGGACAACGTGCGCCGCGGAGGAGAGCTGGTGGGCGGCCAGGGTGGCGCTGCTCCGGATTTTGTCTTCTGCACGCTGTACAGGTTGCGGCGCTGGAGCAACGGCCAGCTTCAGACGACGTATGCAGGTGGCCGCAGTCTGCCTGCCGGCGCCAGCGCCTCAACGTTGCTCGCATGAACTCCACCGTGTTCGACTGCGACGCGGTGCTGTTCGACATGGACGGCACGATCGTCGACTCCCGGCACATCGTCGAGCGGATGTGGGTCGTGTGGGCCACCGAGCACGGCCTGTCCGTCGATGCCGCGCTCGCGCTGGCGCATGGCCGCCGCACGCTGGAGACGATGGAGTTGATCGCGCCGCACCTGGCGACGCCGGAAGAGGCCGCGAGACTCGACGCGCTCGAGGCTGAACAAGAAGGCGGAGAGATCGCCATTCCCGGCGCCTGCGATCTTCTGGCGGCGCTCCCCGCCAGTCGCTGGGCGGTCGTCACCTCCGCCGGCCGTGCGCTCGCGCTGCGCAGGATGGCGAGCGTGGGCCTGCCGAGTCCGCTTGTCCTCGTTGGGGCCGACGATGTCGTGGCTGGAAAGCCGTCTCCGGAGGGGTACCTGCAGGCCGCCGAGCGGCTGGGCGCCGAGGCGTGGCGCTGCGTCGTGATCGAGGACACGCCCGCTGGGGCGGAAGCCGGCCGTTCCGCCGGCGCGAGGGTCATCGGGCTGGCGACAACCTTTACGACGCTTCCGCATTGTGACGTGCTGGTCAGCGACCTCCGTGCCGTTCGCGCCCAGGCGCCAGCCGACGGGTGGGCGATCCGCCTGGTGATAGATTCGGTCCCCATTCCCCACTCCGGGGCAGCCCACGGGCTTTAGGCCGTGAGTCGAGCGTTGCGACAATCTGGCGTTGCGACCCGGTGGCCGCGCCGCCACTTGCTCGCGCAGAGGTGTCGAGCATAGGATGCTGAGAGCCGAAAGGATACATTCCATGCACACGCAACCGACGCGACGCGACATCCTCAAGATCGGTGGGACCGCTGCGGCCTCTGTTCTCCTCTTCCCGGCGCTGGGGGCGTCCGTTCGGGCCGCGTGGAAGCGCGTGCCAGTCGGCACGCAGCTCTGGTGCGTACGTAAACAACTCGCTACCGAGATCCCCGGCACCCTCAATGCGCTCTCGGCGATCGGGTTCGATGCCGTCGAACTCGAGAACGCGTTCGGCAAATCGGGAGTCGAATGGCGGAAGCACCTCGACGCGGCCAAGCTCAAGCCGTGCGGGTTCCACCACCGCCTCGACGAGTTGCAGGGCGATAAGCTCGCTGCAACCGTCGAGTTCAATCAGGCGATCGGAAATCGCAACCTGATCATCCGCTCGTTCCCGGCAGAGGTCTACAAGTCGAGCGACCTCGTGAAGAAGACCGCGGATGCGGTGAACGAGATTGCCGAAAAGGCCAAGCCGCACAAGATGCGCGTCGGGTACCACAACCACACGACGGACTTCAACCGCATCGACGGCGAATACTGGTGGAACGTCTTCGCCGATCGGACGACGAAAGACGTCATCCTGCAGTTCGACACGGGCAACGCATCGGAAATGGCCGGCGTGCCCATCGTCGATCTGATCCGCCGCAACGCCGGGCGCACCGTGTCGATGCACGTCAAGCCGTTCTCGAAGACGAACCCCGACGCCTACCTTGGCGCCGACGAACTCAACTGGCCCGCCATCATGACCGCCAGTGAATCGGTGGGCGGGATCGAGTGGTACATCATCGAGTACGAGCGCGAAGGTGTTCCGCCGCTCGAGTCGCTGAAGGCGAACTTCGACAGCTTCAAGAAGCTGAGAAGCTGACGGCGCCGCAAGCGCACATCAGCGTAACCCGAGGAGCCCTCGTTAGTATCGCCCGTCGCTACCGGGCCTTGACCGGCTCGGCGGTCCGCAGGAAGGCCACCAAATCGAGCGCTTCGCGATCGGTCAGCGAGTCAAGGAGGCCCGTCGGCATCATCGAAACGGCCGTCGCTTCCCGCGACTGGATGTCCGGCTTGCTGATGACCGCGTTGTCGCGCCCGACCACCCGCATCGTGATCTGGCGTTCGGTTTCGGTGATCACATTCCCGGCAAACGTGCGCCCGTCCCGGGTAGTGACGACGACCATCCTGTAGGCGTCCGGCACGTCGCCGTTCGGATTGAGGACGTTGAACAGCAGGTACTCGAGGTTGGCTCGATTCGATCCCGTGAGGTCCGGGCCGATGGTCCCGCCATCGCCGTACATCTTGTGGCACGGACCGCAGGTGCGCTGAAAGACCGCGAGGCCGTTCTGCGCGTTCGCGCCCTTCATGGCAGTGTCGTTGAGAAGACCGCGGTAGCGCGCGTACGCTTTTTCCTCCGCGGGATTCTGATCGACAGGGCCCCAGATGTCGGCAAATCTGGCTCCCACGATCCGGCGCAGTTGCCTCGCGACATGCGGCGGCACGTCCCGCGTGGGTACGATCTTCGACGCCAGCGCGTCAGTCAGCAGCCGGCCATATCGCGCGCGCGATGCCAGCGTCTGCACGGCCTCCGCCTGTTCGGCCTGGTCGAACGTCGGGTATCGTGCGATCACCAGCTTTCCGAGCGCCTCATCGTCGAACGCCGCGACCGATCGGATCGCCTCGAGGCGGAGCGGCGGTTCGTCGAGCAATGACGGCAGCGCTGGCAGGAGTTGCGGCCGGCGCTGGAGCGTGAGGGTCTGCAGCGCTTTGCGCCGTTCCTCGACTGGGGCGGTGCGGCTGCGGATCGTCTGGACGTTCCTGGTCGTGGCCCCGGCGTCGCCGAACTGCTGCGCTATCTCCAGGGCGAGCTGCGCGACGGGGCTGTCAGCTCGCTTCAGCCGTTCGTAGGCGGGCGCCCAGTTCGAAGGAGCCGCCAGGTCGTAGCGTCCCTGGAGACCGTCGCGCAGGCCTTCGAGCAGGTCAACTTGCGTGACGGGGGTTTTTCCGATCGCCTCGACGAGCGGCTGGATCGCCTCGGCGTCCACGGTCCGGCGCGCGATGAACCGGGCGAGCATCGGGATGCGGCTGCGCGAGGCCTGTTCGAGAGCGAGGGTCGCGTCGTTCTGAACGAGCGGCTCCACGCCGACCCAGATCATCTTCGGCAGGTTCTGGTCCGCCGCATCTTCCGCGTGGGTCATCAACTCGCTCGCGATGCTCCAGCGGACGGCCGGCTCCATGCGCTGAAGCGCCGAGGCCAGGTAGAGCCGCACGACCGCCGACCGATCACTGCGTGCCATCTGCGCAAAGGTCCGGACCGCAGCTGCCGGCGGCGTTCGATCCTCGCAGAGCAGCTGGATGGCCCACGCGCGCACGTGCTCGTCCGCATCGCTCAGCGCCAGGACGAGCGCGTCCGTGCTCCAGCTTCCGGTGACGTGCATGGCCCAGAGCGCCCGCAGGCGATAGTCGGGATCGATCGGCGATCGAAACATCTCGCGCAATCGCTGGCGGGTCTCCGGTTTCAGCGTGCCCTGTGCGGCGCGGTGCTGGAGGATCACGCGCGCGCGGCGCGCATGCCAGTCGCTGCGGCTGGTCTGCAGATCGGCGAGTTGGGCGTCCGTCATGCTTCGCAGGTCCGCGTATCGCCCGTCCCACTGACCGGCGAGAGACCGCGCGGGCGCGATCCGGAAGATGCGTCCGGTTTCCTTCTGCAGCACGTCCGTGCCGCAGATGTCGCTGTCGTGCCAGTCGAGCACGTACACCGCACCATCCGGCCCGACCTCGACGCTGAACCCGATCCACTGCGCGTTGTTTGCCAGCATGAAGTCGTCGCCGTGGCGCGCGGTGAAGCCGGATCCCTTGCGCTCGAGCACGTCCGAGAGCAGCGCGTGCTCGTGGATGTTCGCCATGAAGATGCGTCCCTGCTGCGAGGCCGGGAACGCATCGGACTGATAGACGCGCGCGCCGCCATGCGCCGATCGATGCCGGTGATCGGCGATGGTTTGAATATCGCTGTAGACGTATGGATTGAAGTGCTGGCCGCCCTGGCGGTGGTAAATGCCGCCCGGGATCACGTGAAAGAGGTGCGGAATCACGCACGCGCTGATGAGGAGCTGTCCCTTGGCGTCGTAATCGATGCCCCACGGATTGCTGAAGCCATGGGCGACCACCTCGAAGATGTCTTTCGTCGGATGGTACCGCCAGACACCGCCGTTGATGTCCACGCCTTCGCCGGAAAGGACGTCCTCGGGAAACGGCTCCTTGTGGTTGTAGAGGCGGCCCCTGCCGGCCGGCTTCTTGACTTTGGAGGAGGTCGCGTACCCCTGCAGCCCGTACAGCCAGCCATCCGGACCCCAATGCAGGCTGTTCAACACCTCGTGCCGATCCCGGATGCCCCATCCGGTCAGGCGCACCTCGATGTCGGCGACGTCCGCCTTGTCATCCCTGTTGCGATCCGGCACGAACAACAGGTTGGGGGGCGCGCCAACAAAGACCCCGTCGAAGCCCACCGCAAGCGCCGACGGAAAGACGATTCCGTCCATGAAGACCGTGCGGCTGTCGGCCACACCGTCGTGGTCGGTGTCTTCCAGAATGAGGATGCGACTGTTACCGGCGTTCGAAAACCCCTGCCCGCGGGATTCGTAGTCGCGGTTCTCCGCCACCCAGAGCCGCCCGCGATCGTCCCAGCAGAACGCCATGGGCTGAACGACCATCGGTTCGGCCGCCCAGGCGTTGACGCGGTATCCATCGATCACCGACATCTCCGCAACAGCCTGGTCGGCTGTCAGGAACTTGGCATCGCGTCCTTCTCGCTGTGCGATGCTCCACAACGCGGAGGTCGAGTACGTCGAGCGGTTGCCGCTGTAGTCTGCCCAGGCGCTGTCCATCCGGACGTCGCTCAGCTCGCCGGTGTAGACGACGAACTGATGGCGGACGATCTCGGTGTCGCCTTTCCTGATTGTCCAGTCTCCGGTCCGCGACCGCGCCGCGCCGACGCCCAGCTGGCCATCGACCCGCCAGGTCTGCGGATAGCCGGTGTTGTCGGGGTGATCGAACATCGCGATGTGCGCCAGGTCGGAGCGGCCTTCGACCTGCAGCCCGACGTCGATCCACATCGCGCGCTGGCCTTCAGCCCGTTCGTTGCGCTGGCGGGCGGCGTTGACCACCTCGCCCGCGATGCCCTGACGCCACGGCATGCGCAGAAACAGCCCGCCGTAGTCATACTGACCGATCGTGACGTCGGTTCTGGCTTCTCCGCGCCACTCCAGGCCGAGCACGAACGTCCCGTTGCGCTCTCGCATCGACCAGCGCTGGATTTCCGTCAGCGCGGGCTCGCCCGATGCGCCCAGCAGCTCGTACACGGTCTGCCAGCCGACCTCGTCACCCGCCGCCTGCGTCACCGTCGCCGACACGCGGCGCCAGTACCCGCCCTGCGGATTATGGAAGTAGTCGCGCCCGTTGAGCCGCGTGAAGCCCCAGTAAAGGCCGGTCTGGTGCGGGTGGTGGGTCGGACTATGCTCGGTCAGCACGCCCTTGCCGTCGGGAGCGACGATCGGATGCAGATACGGGCGAGTGTCGGGCCGGGCATTCTGCGTGAGGACCGGCTCGGAGCTGCCGGCGCGAAAGACGGAGATCGTTCCGGCCTGCGCGTCCTCCCGGATCGAGAAGCCTTTCCCGATCTGCTGCGGCGCCCCGCCGTCGTCTTTCACCAGCCTCAGCGACGCGCATCCGACCGCGATCGCACCGGCCACAAGCGAAAGGACGAGCGCGAGGCGTGTGTGTGAGTGCGGCATTTTTTCATCCACTCGGAGGCAGGTTCATGGTTCGCGCGGTCAAGGCTCGGCTGTTTGTGAAGCCCTCCTCACCACGCAATTACTTCACATACACCGTCTTGATGTTCACGAACTCTTTGATCCCGTAGCTGCCCAGTTCCCGTCCGTAACCGGATTCCTTGATCCCCCCAAACGGCAGGCGAGGATCCGAGGCGACCGACCTGTTCACGAACGTTGCGCCGGCCTCCAGTTGCCGCGCGAGGCTCTCGCCTCGGGCTGCATCCTTCGTGAACACCGCTCCGCCAAGTCCAAAGACCGTATCATTCGCAATCCGCACGGCATCGGCGTCGTCTTTCGCTGCGATGATAGCCGCCACCGGGCCGAAAAGCTCCTCATCGTATGCCGGCATGCCCGGCTTCACATCCGAAAGAACCGTCGGTGGATAATACGCCCCCTCGCCCGGTGGAATCTCGCCTCCGAGCAGCAGCGACGCGCCCCGTTCGACGGACGCGCGCACCTGCTCGTGCAGGGCGTCGCGGAGGTCGTGACGCGCCTGGGGGCCGAGGTCGGACCAGAGCGGAAAGTTCCACGGCATGATAGCGAGCACGACACCCAGCGGTTCGAAGGCGACATACGACTTCGCGCCTTCCGTCCGGACGACATCGTGCGCCAGGTGCGACTCCGCGTGTTCCGCCTAATAGTCGCACGCCCACGCGCACTTCTCGGTTTCCGCGCCCCTCTGCTCGAGCGGCTTGCCCATCTCCGACGCCATGAGGTGCGCCAGTTCGTGGCGCCGCTCGCGGAGAATGTCTGCGGCCTTTTTCATCAGCCCGCCGCGCTCGGCGAATGCCGTCCCCCACCAAACCTGCCACGTGTTGTGCGCCTCGCTGACCGCGGCCTCGGCCTCGCCGGGCGTCATCTCGTCGTACGTCTTGATTCTCTTGCCGGTTGACGGGTTGATTGATGTGATTCCCATGGATTCGCCTTCGCCGCGCGACACGGCCAGCCGCTGGCGTCGTGTGCAGTTGGAATGCCGAGAGGCCGATAATCTGGTGACACGTCGATGCCTCCCAAGCACGAAAGGGCAATCGTACTCCGGGCCTGCCGCGTTTTCGCAGCGGTCCTTCTTGTGTGCGTGGCATCGTCCCAGCGCCATGGATCCGCGCAAAGCGCTCGCGAAGGCTCGGGACCGGAACTGAAAGCGATACGGGTGGTTGCAACGGCCGGGGGTCAGACGACGGTTGTCATAGAAGGCAGCGGTGCATTGCCCGAACCGGTGACGGGAGTGCTCGACGCGCCGCCGCGCATCTATCTCGATTTCAAGGGCGTCAGGCCCGCGCTGGAGATTGCCGTCAGCGGGAGCGACTCGCTCGTGCGACGCGCGCGTGTGGCGTTGCGAACCGTCAATCCGCTCGCGAGTCGCGTTGTCCTCGATCTCGTCACGGCGTCGCCGTACCGCGTCGATGGGTCTGGACGAGAGCAAGGCCGTCTCGTCGTTGTGTTGGGCGCTCTCCCGAGTCCTGCCGCCGCGCCGCCGCGGGCCTCGCCGAAGCTCGCGGATCCGTATGTCGCGCAGGTCTCGGCCTTACTCGGGCGCCTCGAGGCCGTGCGGCCGGTGCTTGCGTCGATCGATCGCCAGTCCGCGCAGCCGGCCGGCGATCTCTCGGCCGCCGCATCCGAACTCGACGCCGTCGCGCGAACGCTTGCCGCCATCAAGCCGCCCACGGCGCGACAGACCACCCACGGCTTGCTGCTGCGCGCCTGCGCGATGGGAGCGCGGGCGGCGCGGTTACGCCAGGATTCGCTTCGGACAGGGGACGCGGCGTCGGGGTGGAACGCCGCGTCGGCCGCCGCCGGCGCCCTGATCATGCTCGACCAGGCCAGCGTCCTCCGAAATCCCTAATTCCCAATCCCTAATTTAGGGATTAAGCGTTCTCGTATCAATTTGGGATCGGCGATCAGCCGGCCCGTCCACTGGCCGAACATTTCGATGAAACGCGCGTCGCGAAGGACGGACTGCAGCGTTCGGAGCGCGACGGCCCGCATGTCGAGCGGACCTGGATCTTTGGACTCCGATCCAAGGCCGGCGAG
>JANNHC010000733.1:0-20461 GCA_031404215.1 Acidobacteriota bacterium | reverse complement strand
CTCCTGCAAACATGGCTTATGAAGAATACCTGAAAGATAATCATGGTCATCTCAAGATTTTTGTTAATGAAGCTGGGCGATCAACCAGGACGGCTTGCGGCAGGCCATTTCGAGCGGCGCGCTTCAGCAGGCGATGGCGTCGGACGCGTTCGTCAGCGCGGCCCGCACGAGGGGATTTGCCGAGGCGCTCGCGACCCCCAGGTTCGCCGCGGCGATCGCGAACTGACATCCCGAGGGACAGGTGCACGGGCGCACCTGTCCCTACATCCCTTACTCTTGAACCCATGCGCATAACGCCGCCCCGGATGGCGGCCGTCGTCGCCGCGTTCGCGATGCTCGTCGCCGTGTCCCCTGCCTCCGCGCAGCTGAGCGTTGTCGGCGTGCCCGGCATGCGGCTCGTCTATCTCGACCCGTCCGAGACGTTCCTGGTTCCCCACGCGGCCCGCACGTTCCTCAACTCGCTGGCCTTTCAGCGCCGCCTCTTTGATTTCCATCCGAAGGACCCGGTGATGCTCCTGCTCACCGACATCTCCGACTCCGGCAACGCCGGGGCGTCGGTCGTCCCGCGGAACGTCGTCACGGTCGAGATCGCGCCGCTGAACTTCGCGTTCGAAACGATCGCCGGCAACGACCGCATGAACATCCTGATGAACCACGAGCTGGTCCACATCGCGACGATGGATCAGGCTGCCGGGCCGGATCGTTTTTTCAGGAAACTGTTTGGCGGAAAAGTCGTTCCGGTTCCCGATCATCCCGAGTCGATCCTGTACTTTCTGTTGACGACGCCCCGCGTGGCGTCGCCGCGGTGGTACCACGAGGGCATCGCCGTCTTCGTGGATACGTGGATGTCCGGCGGGCTCGGCCGAGCCCAGAGTGGCTACGACGAGATGGTGTTTCGATCGATGGTGCGCGACAACACGCCGTTCTACGATCCCCTTGGGCTGGTCTCCGAGGGCACGCAGATCGATTTCCAGGTGCAGGTCAACTCGTACCTGTACGGCACGCGATTCATGACGTGGCTGGCGCGTCGCTATTCACCCGAGCGCCTGATCGAATGGGTCTCGCGCCGGAAGGGCAGCCGCGGCTACTACGCCACGCAGTTCAAGCAGGTCTTCGGCACCTCGATCGAGCGTGCGTGGGCGGAGTGGGAACAAGACGAACGTGAGTTCCAGCAGCGAAACCTTGCCGCGATCCGCGCCTTTCCGCTGACGACCTACACCGACATCACCACACGCGCGCTGGGCTCCGTGTCGCGCGCGTTCTTCGACCCCCAGGCCGGCAAGGTGTACGCGGCGCTCAACTATCCCGGCGTCGTCTCGCACCTGGCGGCGATTGACCAGGCCACCGGACGGATCGACAAGCTCGCCGACATCAAGGGCCCGACCATCTTCACCGTCGCGTCGCTCGCGTGGGATCCCTACGATCGTGCGCTGTTCTACACGAGGGACAACCTGTCGTATCGCGATCTCGTGCGTCTGGATCCGGCGACGAAACGGCAGCAGGTCCTGATGAAGGACGCGCGCATCGGCGACCTCGCGTTCAACCGCGCCGATCGGTCGCTGTGGGGAATTCGCCATCTCAACGGCATCTGCACGCTGGTTCGGATCCCTCCGCCGTACCGCGAGTGGACGCAGGTGGTGTCGTGGCCGTATGGAACGGTGATGTACGATCTCGACCTCTCGCCCGACGGCTCGCGCATCGTCGCCTCGTTCGGCGAGATCAGCGGCAAGCAGCAGGTGCGGGTCTACGAGACCGCGGCGCTGACGGGACCGGGCGCGCCGCCGCTGGCGTCGTTTGATTTCGGCACGGCCGTGCCGAACGGTTTTACCTTCACCCCGGACGGCCGCGCGCTCTACGGCAGCTCGTACTTCACCGGCGTCTCGAACATCTTCCGGTACGATCTCGAGACGAAGAAGCTCGACGCCGTCACGAACGCGGAGACCGGTTTCTTCCGGCCGATCCCGCTGGCCGACGGCGGCCTGATCGTCTTCCGTTACTCGGGGGAGGGGTTCGTGCCCACCCGAATCCAGCCGCGCCCGCTCGACGATGTCGGGGCGATTACGTTCCTGGGGGTGCGGCTGGCGGAGGAACACCCCATCGTCAAGAGCTGGACCGCGGGCTCACCAGCCGACGTGCCGTTCGACTCCATGCCGCAGGAGACGGGCAAGTACCGGCTGGCCGGAGGCCTGAAGCGCGAATCGTTTTACCCGGTGTTCCAAGGCTACAAGGATACGGGCGCCGTCGGGATGCGGTTCAATTTCTCCGATCCGCTGCAGTTCAATCGCGCCAGTGTCGTGCTGTCGTATTCGGCATCCGGCGAGCTTGCTCAATCCGAGCGGTTTCACGTGCAGGCCGGTTACGAGCGCTTCGACTGGCACGCGGGGTTCGAGTTCAACGCGGCGGACTTTTACGATTTGTTTGGCCCCACCAAGACCGCCCGCAAGGGCTACGTGTTCTCGGTTGGCAAGAAACAGACGATCGTGTTCGACTTGCCGCACCGCCTCGAGCTGGACATGGACGCCCGGTTCGCGGGAAACCTCGACCGTCTTCCTGAATTCCAGAACGTCGCGGTGAACGTCAGCCGCCTGCTCACCCTCGAGGCGCGCCTGGCCGACCAGGATCTTCGCAGCTCGCTCGGCCATGTGGACGACGAGACGGGGCGGCGGTGGTCGATCGAGGCCCAGGGCAACCAGGTCAATGGGAGCATGGTCCCGCGGTTTCACGGGACCTTCGATCGCAGCGTCGCGGTGCCGGCCGGGCACTCGTCGATCTGGCTGCGGACCGCGGCCGGCTATTCGCCGACGACCCGCGACGATCCGTTCGCCAATTTCTACTTCGGCGGTTTCGGCAACAACTGGGTGGACCACCGGGACGAGAAGCGCTATCGAGCGGTCTACAGCTTCCCGGGCGCGGCGCTCAACGACATCGCCGGCCGCACGTTCCTGAAATCCGTCGTCGAATGGAACCTGCCGCCCGTGCGATTCCGCCGCGCCGGCAAGCCCGGCTTCTACGCATCGTGGGCCCGTCCGTCGATATTTGTCGGTGGACTCGCGACCAACGTGGACGCACGCGATGTTCGGCGTGTCGTCACCGACGCCGGCGCGCAGATCGACTTCCGGTTCGGACTGCTGTCCACACTCGAGCTCACGGTGTCGGCCGGCGCGGCGGTGGCGTTCGAAGACGGCGACGCGCCACGCAAAGAGGCGATGCTGTCGGTGAAGATTCTCAAATGACGCTGAGCGCGGCGATTGCCCTGCTGCCGGTGATCGGCTTTCTTGCGGTCCTCTTCATGATGGACAGCTTCAAGCTCGTTCCGATCAAGGCGATTCTTTCGGCGCTCGCGGCGGGAGGAATCGCCGCGCTCGTGTCCCTGTGGCTGTGGTCGGCGCTTGGACTGAATCTCGAGGAGGCCGACACCGTCAGCCGCTACATCGCGCCGTTCATCGAGGAAGCGCTCAAGGCCGCCATCATCGTGTTTCTCATCGTGCGCGGACGCGCGGGGTTTCTCGTGGACGCGGCCGTGCAGGGCTTTGCCGTGGGGGCTGGATTCGCGCTGGTTGAGAACGTCATCTACCTGCAGGCGTTCGGGAACGCGACGCTCACGTTATGGCTCGTGCGCGGCCTCGGCACGGCGACGCTGCACGGGGGCACAACGGCGATCTTCGCGATTCTGGCCCGGGCCCTCGCCGACCGGTATCCGCGCCGCCCGCATCTGGCGTTCCTGCCGGGGCTCGTCGCGGCCATCGTCATTCACTCGGGATTCAATCACCTGCCGCTGCCCCCGGTCGTGCTGACGGCCGTGATCATGTTCGTGCTGCCCCTGATCCTCCTGTTCGTGTTCGAGCGCAGCGAGCGAGCGACCCGCGAGTGGATGGGTGCGGGCATGGATCTCGACATCGAGGTGCTCCAGCTCGTGGCGTCGGAGACCTTCACGCTGACCCGCTTCGGGGGGTACCTGCAGGAGCTGCGCTCGCGTTTCCCCGGCATCGTCGTCGCCGACATGTACTGCCTGCTGCGCCTCGAGCTCGAGCTGTCGGTGCACGCCCGGGCGATGATCATGGCGCGCGAGGCCGGCCTCGATCTGGCGGGGGACGGGGACCTCGACGCCAGCCTGGACGAGCGCGAATACCTTCAAGGTTCCATCGGCCGCGTCGGCCTGCTCGCGCTGCGGCCCTTGCAGGTCACCAGCGATCGCGACCGGTGGCATCGCCAACTACTGGCTCAGAGCCGGAAGCGAAAGGTGATGGGCGCCGGGAGAAAATGATGTGTGGCGCGCGAACGTCACTCGCGTGCGGCGCCTCGGCGGGCAGTTGCCATCCGGGCATGCCCCCAGTTACAGTGACACGGGAGGAAGGCTTCTAATGAAACGATTGATTGCGGTTATCGGATGTGCGGTGCTTCTCGCGGCGAGCGTGCCGGTCATGGCGCAGGCGACCAAGACCGTCAAGGGTTCTGTCACGGCTGTTGGCGGTGATTCGATCACGGTCAAGGTGGCGGGCCAGGACATGACGTTCGCCGTCGATGCGAAAACGCGCGTGGTGGCGACTGGCGGCGGTACGGCGTCTCGTGGCGCGCAGGCGGAAGGGAAGAAGGGTCCGGTGCTGGCCGACGTGGTGAAGGCCGGCCAGGCCGTTGAAGTTGTCTACCATGAGCAGGGGATGCACGCCGCCACCGTTCGGGCGATCTCGGCGGTTCCCGCGGTTCCCGCGACTCCCGCCGCCGCCGCGCCGAAGGCCGAGACGGCCACCGGCGTCGTTTCGACGGTCAGCGGAAACTCGTTGACGGTCAAGGGCAAGGAAGGCGAATGGACGTTCGCCGTTGATAGCAAGACGAAGGTCACCGGCACCGGCCTCGGTACGGCCGGCCGGGCGCTGAGCGATGCCGGCGGCAAGACCACGCTCACGGAATTCGTGCACGACGGCGACACCGTCAGCGTCACGTATCACGACATGAGCGGCGCGAAGCACGCGTCGATCGTCCGGATCGTGCGCAAGAAGATCTAGACGGAGACATGGATCTCGCGCAGAGAACGCTGCGGCCTTCTGCGATCTCCGCGCGAGATCCGTGTCCCCCGTTGACTACCGTGCCGCCTTGGCGTCCAGGTCGAGCTCGTTCAGCGGCACATCCCAGTGCGCGTCGAGGATCTCGAACCGGCGCTGTTCCTCCCGGGCGAATTTTGCCGCATCCGGATACAGCCGGCGGACGATCGCGTCGTCTCCAGACGGCCCCGTCATCGCCGCTACGTCGCGGTAGGTGATCGCGACCGCGAACGTCCAGTCGGCTCGCCCGTCCCCGTGATAGGTCGGCGCGTACGTGCGGACGTCCTTGAGGCGTCCCGTCTTCATCTCCTCTTTCAGGACGGGATAGTGGTTCCTCTGGAAGAGCGTGACGAACTCGTCCTGGAACCCCCACTTCACACGGTAGAAGTACCAGACCGTCCGCTCGGCGCGCGACGACGCCTGCGCCGTCGGCGCCTGCGCGCGCCGCGTGGCGTGCCCGGGCAGCGCGAGCGCTCCCAGGACCGCGCCAACCATCAGGATGCCGGCCGTCGATTTCTTGTGCATCCCTCAACGATAGCACCGGGAGGCTGGTCACGACGGATCTCGCGCAGAGATCGCGGAGGACGCAGAGGTCGTCGTTCACTCCACTCGGTCCCAACACGATTTCAATCTGCGGCGCGGCACCGCCTTCCGCCAACCGCGCTTCGCGCGGCAGGAGGACTCGCAATCCACAGAAACAAGCAGCGCCCGATCGTTCCGCTGTTTGTTTCTGTGGATCGCGAGTCCTCCTGTGGCCGGCCGCAGGCCGGCGTTGGCGGAAGGCGCGCTCTCTGCGTGCCTCTGCGATCTCGGCGCGAGTCGTACGTGAGAGCGCCTATCGCTTCGTGATCGCCGCGGCAATCTTCGCGAGGGCCGCTTTCTCTTCAGCAGACACGCTACCGATGCCGAAGATGCCGCCCGACGCGTGCGCGATCGTCTCGCAGTGGGCAATCAGCTCGTCCGGCGTGACGTGGACGGCTTCTCCGTGCGGCGTGCCGACCATGGCGCCGATCAGGCGCGTGGCCTTGTGGAACGTGTCTTCCGAGGGTTGGAGTTCCAGCCACTCGTGCAACTGGTGATCGGCGGCGCTGCCGGCCGCGATGCCTCGCGCGCGCGCGAGGTCCACGATGAGCGTCCGCTCGGCGAGGCTCACGCCTCCCTCCGCCCACGCCACCCGCAGCACCGGCATGAGCGGCAGCAGCGCGATGGTGGCGGGCGTGAACCCGAGCAGGTCCAGCTCGCGCAGCATCTCCGGGTCGTGCAGACCCGTTTCCTGCTCGAGCGCGAGCCGCGTCTTCGCGGCCGCATCCGCCTGGCGCAGCTTGTCGATCAGTTCCCGATCCTTCTTGCGGAAGTGCTCGTCCTCGCGGGCCCGGATGTGGTCGGTCATGCCGTCTGGGTTGGTCACGTTCGTCCTCCTGACGATCCCGGTCATCGTAGCACTCGGAGCGCGGTGGCATACAATGCCCGGACCCCATGCAGGATCTGACGACCGGATCGGTGACGCGCCACCTCCTCAAGACGACGAGCTTCATGCTCGTGACGATGGTGTTTCAGACGCTGTATTTTCTCGTCGATCTGTATTGGGTCGGGCGGCTGGGAAAGGAAGCCGTCGCGGGCGTCGGGATCGCCGGCAACCTCACCTTCATCGTGTTGGCGATCACGCAGATGCTGGGTGTCGGCATCACCACGCTCGTGTCGCATGCGGCCGGACAGAAGGATCGCGACCAGGCGCTGCTCGTGTTCAACCAGTCGCTGGTCCTGTCGGTGCTCGTCGGCGGGATCTTTCTGGCCGTCGGCCTGGCGGTTCGCGTGCCGTACGTGAACGCCCTTGGCGCGGACGGCCCCACGGCGGTGCTGGCGGCGGAGTATCTCCTGTGGTTCATCCCGGCGATGGCGTTGCAGTTTGCGATGGTGTCGATGGGCGCGGCGCTGCGCGGCACCGGTAACTTCAGGCCGGGCATGATCGTCTCGACCGCGTCGGTGATCCTGAACATGGTGCTGGCGCCGTTCCTGATCTTCGGCTGGGTCACGAATCGGCCGTTCGGTGTGGCGGGGGCGGCCGTGTCGTCGCTCGTCGCCGTCGCGGTTGCGTCCGTCTGGCTCACGCTCTACTTCCTGCCGAAGTCGTCGTATCTGAAGTTCATGGTGGCTGATTGGAAGCCGCGGATTGGGCTCTGGAGGAAGATGCTCGGCATCGGACTCCCCGCGGGCGCTGAGTTCGCGCTCCTCGCCGTGTATCTGTCCGTGGTCTACGTGGTCAGCCGTCCGTTCGGGTCGGCGGCGCAGGCAGGGTTCGGCATCGGCATGCGCATCGTGCAGGCCGGCTTCATGCCGGTCGTCGCGCTGGGGTTCGCGGTGGCGCCGGTCGCCGGGCAGAACTTCGGCGCGCGGCGCGCCGAGCGCGTGCGCGCCACGTTTCGATCCGCCGTGATCATGGCCGCGGGCGTGATGGCCGGCTTCACGATCATCTGCCAGATCGCCGGCGAGCCGATGGTCCGGGTCTTCTCGAGCGATCCGCAGGTCGTTGCCGTCGGCGCCGAATACCTGCGCATCGTGGCCTGGACGTTTGCCGCGTCGGGCGTGATCTACGTGGGATCGAGCATGTTCCAGGCGCTCGGCCATACGCTGCCGGCGCTCGTGGCGTCGTTCAGCCGCATCGTGCTCGTCGCCATCCCCGCGTTCCTGCTCTCACGCCTGCCAGGATTTCAACTGCACTGGATCTGGTATCTCTCGGTGGTCGCCATTACCGTCCACCTTGGGCTGACGCTGTGGCTCTTGCGGCGCGAATTCCGCCGCCGCCTCGCGTTCACGCTCACGGTCGCACCGGACGCCCGGTTCGAAAGGCTTGACGGCCGCGTCAGCTGAAGTTTTGCGAAGAAATTGTCTTGTATCTGATTACGCTTAGTATTACTATTACAAGTAAGAGTAATACCTATGCGTGTCACGACCAAAGGGCAAGTAACGATCCCGCAGGAAATCCGCGAGCGGCTGGGGTTGATGCCGTACTCCGAGGTCACCTTCGAGATCGATGGCGACAGCGTGCGGATTCGAAAGGCGCGTGGGGCGTCGCGGGGGGCTGCAATCGTGGCGCGGCTGCGCGGCACGGCGACGCGCGGCATGACGACCGACGAGATCCTGGCGCTGACGAGGGATTACTGACGCGTGCCTACGCTCGTTGACAGCAATGTGTTGATTGACGTGGCCACCGGCGGATCCGGCTGGGCGGACTGGTCGGCCGCGATGATCACGCGTGCGGCGGAAGAGGGGCGGGTGGTGATCAATCCGATCATCTACGCGGAAGTCTCGCTCGGATTCGAGCGTATCGAGGATCTGGACGAGGCGCTGCCGGTCGAATATTTCGCTCGGGAAGAACTGCCGTGGGCGGCCGCCTTTCTCGCGGCGCGTGTGTTCCTCGATTACCAACGCGCCGGCGGCGCCCGCCGCGCCCCGCTCCCGCATTTCTACATCGGCGCCCACGCCGCCATTGCCGGCTACACGCTCCTCACCCGCGACCCGCGCCGCTATCGCAAATACTTCCCGAAGCTGTCCCTCATCGCGCCCTGATCCCTCGAAGCCTGTAGAACCTTCATTCAGCCGCTCACAGGCACTTCGTCCTGCTGTTCGGCGAGCGGGGACCGTTGTTCCGCCAGCGTTGGGCGTGCGCGCTCCGTCGCGTGGCCATGCCGGGCCACAGAGCCGAGGATCCGCCACAGGATCTGGTAGCTGATGCTCGACCCCGCCAGGGCGATCCAAAAGGTGACGGTGGTCGCGAACGTGAGCACGGTTGCGAGGCTGAGGACGGCCAGCGCATCCAGAAGGATCAGCCCGGCCAGTTTTGCCGCGCGCGCGCGCCCTTCGTGCGGATCGATTTCGAAGCCGAGCCTGAGCGGCGGGCCGGTGGGCGTCTCGACGACGATGCGCGAGCCCCTTGCAACCGGTGTTTCGACCGGTGCTTCGTAGTACTCAGCAAACTCCGCCGCCGTCTCGTCCGGATTCAGGCCGACGGCCGCTGCGTAGGCTCGGATGAAGGACCGGTTGTACATCCCGCCGGGCCACCGCGAACAATCGCCCCGTTCAAGGCCCGCGAAGAGCGACCCGGCGACCTTCGTCGTCTCGGCAATCGCGCTGAGGGTGACATTTCGACGTTCCCGCTGGCGGCGCAGCCGCTCTCCGAACGCGCGTCGCTCGCTCATTGATTGTGATCCTCGTTATGGATCTTGGCGCTGGCGAGCCATTCACTGCTCACCTGGTCGGCCGAGAAGCGGCCGCGCGGCCGGTTTCTGCGATTGTTGAAGGTGTATGCCGCATGCGCGGCGATGGCGGCGAGTGCGCCGAACGCGAGGAGCCAGAGTTTCATCGTGATCGCCCGGGAGTGGATAGAGACCGTCCGTGTACGGACGCCCGTGCAAATTCAAGTCCGCCGAGTGTGTCCCCTGCGCGCGCCATTTTGCTGCTGGAACGCCTCGAGCCATTGTGCCACGTCGCGTTATGCTGCGGTAAGAATTACCACGCTACACCCAGCGGATTCGCGCCGGTCTTTAGACCCCTCCCACGCAGTCGAACTGGATCGTCTGATCGAAGGGGGTCGCGCCGGTGATGTAGACGCTGAGACCCTGAAGTTTCGGCTCGGCGCCTCGAAGCTGGGCGTATTGATGGGTTGCCCTGCCCGCGCCGAAGCGGATTTCGCTCCGGCCCGCGCGGTACGTCCCCGTCCCCTTTTCGAGCAGGAAGGACCCCTGTGATTCCGGAAGAGGCCGGCAGCCTTCGAGCGTGCCTCCCTCTCGGAAGCCGATCTCCACCGCGAGCGGCACGCCGTTCGTCCCAGTGGCGCGGACGCGCAACCGGAACCCACCCTTCACCTCCGAGACATCAGCCGATTGCTCGAGCCGGCAGATCTCCGTCCGCCGGCGTTCGCTGCGGGACGCCGCCCACGCCTCCGGCGTGATGTGCCTCGGCAGCGGCTGGTAGTAGGGCGCTTCGAGCGATTGCCGGAAATGGTAGCCGGACGCGGTTCGCTCGGCGCTGTCGGGTATGAATTGCCCCTTGCCAAAGAAAGAGGTGGCAAAGCGGACACCTTCAATCACGGCGTCTCCGTAACGCAGCGTGAAGAACCGGCTGAATCCGCCCATGACCAGCGTTGAGCTGAGCGCCCCACGGCGGATTCGGACGATCCCCACGTGGGGAAAGGATTTTTCAAAGTTGTCGGGCAGCGAGCGCGGGGCCGGCAGCGGCTGGGCCAGTTCGGGGTATTCGAGCAGCGCCGACAGCCGAGGGCTCTCCGGCGACACCTGTCGCGCCAGCGCGCTCAATGCGCCGTCCTGATCCTTCAAGGCCAGGTACGTGAGGGGGAACCAGTAGCCGCTGACGCCTCCGCGCGTGAACTGATCCTGCCGGCGCGAAATCTCGGTCACCACCTCGCCGTCCGCATGGAGAAGGTACGCCAGCGCGTGCAGGTTCCGCCGCACCGGTTCGAGCAGCTCGGGCCGCTTCAGTTTCGCGGCCATCACCACGAGCGCACGGTCGCTGATGATGTTGTAGACGAGCGTGCTCCGCTCGGTAAACTGCCCGTCGTCGTCCATGTCGATGCCTTCCGCGAGCCATTCGTCGATTCGTCGGACGAATCGTGCATCGGGAAAGAGGTCGTTCACCTGGGCCAGCGCCGAGGACACCACCCACCGATGGTTCGGCGTGTGGATGCCACCGATGGCCATGCCACCGCCCGCCTTGACCAGGAACGGCCGCAGGATGTTCGTGATTTCGGCGCGGCCGTGAAGCCTGGCGACGGCCGCCGCTGTCGCGACGCCGTGGACCACGAACCCGGTGTCGGGTGGCGAGTTGAAGTTGGTGGAGAGGAGATCGATGTTGCCCTCAGGGCTCTGCGATCGCTCCAGGAATCCGGCCGCCAACCGGATCCGCTGCAGCACCGCCGCATCGTCATGAAACGTGGACTGGGGGTGAACGAACGAGGCCGCGAGGGTTTCGGCGACGCCGGCCGCCGATCCCGCCGAATGCAGTCCGACCTGATCCGGCACGCTGCCGAGCCACGGGCTTGCCCCGTCGGTGATCTGCGTCCCAAGCAGCGTGCGCACCGCCGCGTCGTTCCGCTGGACGGCCCTCTCGACCACCGAGCCGCCTGCCGGTGTCTGCGCCGCGATCGCCGCGGAGCGTCCCATGGCGCCCAGCGTCCCCGCCGTCCCCATGAGCGCAAGCGCTTCACGACGCGAGTAGAGGTCTGGCGATTTCATGACGGGAATATAACTCAGAGCTCAGGGCTCAAGGATGCGGGATGCGGGATGCGGGATTGAGGGATGAGGGATAAGGGATTAGGGATTCGGAAACCGCACCTGCCGCACGGCGCTGGAGACTATGAAGACGCGGATGTTGTTGGCGAGCGGGTCGTTGGGCACGACAAAAAAACCGTAGCCGTCGGGACGGTAGCTCAGTGTCCGTCCGACGATCACCTCGTCGTCAACGAGCGTGACCTCGATGGGGCGGCCGTGCTGCGCGTGCGTGCCGTCGGTTCGTTCGACGTAGCCAGGGTTGCCGGCGAAGTCGCGCACGAAGAACACGCCTTTGAGTCTCGCCAGCGGCACGATCACGCGCTCGGCTGCCGCGGCGGCAATTGAGGGCCAGAGCGAAAACTGCGACCGCGCCGAGCTGAAGTCCTGGGTGTAGCCCTTCAGCATCTGTCCCTCGGCGTAGCGGACCACGACCTTCTGCCAGTTCGTCGTCTCCGGGAAATCCTGTGTGTCGGGAAGGGCAGGGCTGCTGACCTCCTCGGGTGATACCGGCCGGACGAGTGCGATGGCCGGTTCCACAGCGCGCTCCGGCTCCAGCCGCTGGAGTAGCGCGATGAGCCGCGTCGTGACCCTGAGAATGCGCGACTGCCACGCGTTCAGCACCACGCCGCGCGGGATATCGATGCGGACGAGCGAGGACGATGCGGCCGCCCCGGGCACATTGATGAGCGTGGATTTCACGCCGGCCGACGCCGGCGCTTCCGAGCCGGTGAGCCGGAGGCTCGCCTGCGGCACGGTGCGGCGGAGCTCGCTTTCGATCTCGCCGAGCACGCTTGCGAGGCCCTGGTAGTGTTCGAGCGCCGGCACGACCCGGTCGAGCAGCGCCGCCAGCGGGCTCCCGATTGGATCGAGCGGAAGCCTCAGCGCGCGTCCTCGCAGTGCGTGCAGCGCCTGACGCACCAGGTCGGTGTCATGCGATCGGATGTCGCCTGAGGGTCCGGCCCGCTCGACGAGATACTTGAGCGCGAAATCGAGCCCGACGAACCCGCCGCGCGCCAGCTTGCCGACGGTCTGGATGTCCGGCAAATCGATCAGCTCGGTGAACTCGCACGCGCCTCGGTAAACCGTCCCGCTGGTTGTCAGCGACCCGACCTCGCAGCGCAACACGCGGAAGGGAATGACCGCGTCGAAACCTGCGCCGACAATTTCAAGTGTGAGCACGGACGTGGGCCGCAGCGGGACCGGAGAATCCAGCAGCGCTCCGCCGGACGAGAGGTCCACGAGCGACACCGAGTGTCCGCCGAGCCGCGCAATGCGCACCCATTGAAGCTCGCGATCGCTGTGGCGTTCGTATGCGCGGCGGTCGCGGCGGGCCTGCGCCCAGACGTCGCGCGACTGTTCGGACACGAGCCGAATGGAGTACGGAACGTAATCCTCAGCCCATTGGTCGAGCATGGAGGGGTCGGGCCGCGTGAGTGCCATGGTCGGGCTCACGATTAGCCAACGACCGTTGGAACTTCGAGCTCGCCACGGCGGAATGCGTCGAGAAACGCGGTCACGACGCGAGGATCGAAGTCGGTGCCTGCGCCCTTGCTGATGACGTCTCTGGCTTCGAACAGCGACATCGCCTTGCGGTACGGGCGGTCGCTCGTGATCGAATCGTAAACGTCGGCAACCGAGATGACGCGCGCTTCGATCGGAATGTCTTCGCCGCCGTTCGGGTGGTAGCCCGTCGCATCGAACTTGTCGTGATGTGCCAGGACGATCGGGATGACGCGGCGCAGCGAGCCGCCGACCCCTTCGAGTATCGCCACGCCCTTGCTGACGTGCTGCTGCATCTGCTCGTACTCGGTCTTGGTCAACCGCGCGGCCTTGTAGAGAAGATCGCGGCTGACGTCGAGCTTTCCGATGTCGTGCAGCAGCGCGGCGGCGCGCGTGTCCTCAATCCGATCAGGCGAAAGGTCGAGGCTCGACGCGATCTTCGCGGCGTAGACCGACACGCGGTAGCAGTGGTTCTCGGTGTACTCGTCCTTCGCGATGAAGTGCCGCAGGATCATCAGCACGCCGTGATACGTGTCGCGCAGTTCCGAGAGCTGCGCGGCCTTGTGCTCGTATAGCGAGCCCATGGAGTAGCCGGTGATGATGAGGACGCCTCCCCAGACCGCGACGTCGGTCCATTTGCCGATGACGGTCTGGAGGTGGACCGGCGCCGCGAACAGCACCGGGTTGTACCAGGTCATGAGGCAGACGAGCAGCACGCTGCCGAATGCGGTCAGGGTGCCCTGGCGCCGGCCATACAGGTATGCGGCGCCGAGCGTGGGCAGCGTGTAGAAGCTGAGGACCATCCGCTGGCCGTCAACGACCAGATTGAGCATCAGGCAGATCAGGAACAGCGACAGGAGGATCCACAGCTCCTTGTTGACCTGCTCGATACGACCAAATTTCGGTTTCACTATTAGTATTCCTGGTGATGCGTGGCGAAGGGCCGGACGCGCTTCCGCAAGAACCAGGCCGACGCGACTGGTTCAAGCAGGCGATTGCAATCAAACGACTTACGCGTTTTTAGCCTGATCGCGCATCAACCGTGCGCCCGCGATTCGTGTTCCGAATTGGAACAGCCCGGTTCAGATGTGAAACAAATGCGGCCCGCCCAGCCTGAGCCTGAGCCTGGGCCCTGACCAACCATCGAAGTTATAATTCGCCCTTCACCAGCGTAACCAGCGAACGCGAGCGGGGTTTGATGATCGGAAATCTGCTCGGGCACTATCGCATCCTCGAATTGCTTGGCACCGGCGGGATGGGCCAGGTCTATCTGGCCGAGGACACCCGGCTGCAGCGGCGGGTGGCGTTGAAGGTCCTCGCGAAGGAACTCGCGCTGGACCCCGACCGCCGCGAGCGGTTCGAGCGCGAAGCGCGCGCGGCCGCGGCGCTCAATCACCCGAACATCGTCACGATTCATTCCGTCGAGGAGGCTGAGGGCACGCCGTTTCTCACGCTGGAATTGATCGACGGCCAGACGCTCGGCGATCTGATTTCACCCGAAGGGCTGCCGCTCGATCGCGTGCTCGACCTGGGTATTCCGCTCGCCGACGCGGTCGGCGCCGCGCACCAGCGCGGGATCACCCATCGCGATCTGAAGCCGGCGAACATCATGCTGACCCGTGACGGACGGCTGAAGGTGCTCGACTTCGGCCTGGCGAAGCTGAAGGAGGACGCGCGGCTCATCGCCGAAGCGGGCATGCCGACCGCCGGGCTCACCGGCGAAGGGCGCATCGTCGGCACCGTCGCCTACATGTCGCCCGAACAGGCGGAAGGCAAGCCCGTCGATCAGCGATCCGACGTATTTTCCCTGGGTGTGATCCTGTACGAGATGGCGACCGGCGACCGCCCGTTCAGGGGCGAGACGCACATGTCCATCCTCTCGGCGATCATCAAGGACACGCCCCCCTCGGTGAGCGAGATCCGCCGCGGGCTCCCGCGGGAGCTGTCGAAGATCGTCAATCGCTGCCTGGCGAAAGACGTCGAAGACCGCTATCAATCCGCCAAGGATCTTCGCAACGATCTGCGCGCGTTGAAAAACGATCTGACGTCCGGCGAGATTGTGCCGATCACGAGGTCGTCGGAAACGGTAGCGGCGGTGGCGCCGCGGCGATCGTGGCGCACGGCGGGGATCGCCGCGGCCGGGGTGCTGCTGCTCGCGGCCGTGGGCGTTGGCCTGTTCATGTGGTCGCGCGCGCAGGGTGCGCCGGCGGCATCGGCGTTGCGCCCGTTCGACACGATCAACCTGACGCGGCTCACGACCAGCGGAACGGCGGGCTCCGCCGCCATGTCGAGCGACGGCCGATACGTGGCGCACGTCTCCGCGAAGGGCGGTCAGCAGAGCCTGTGGCTGCGCCAGGTCGCGACGACGACGAGCAACGTCGAGATTGTGCCGCCCGCCGATGTCCGCTACGACGGTGTCAGCTTTTCGCCTGACGGCAACCACATCTACTACACGGCCTACCCGCGTGTCGGCAACATCGCGTTGTTGTATCAGGTGCCGGTGCTCGGCGGCGGCGCCCGGCTGATTCTCGAAGACATCGACTCGGCCGTCAGCTTTTCGCCGGATGGCAAGGAGTTCGCGTTTCTTCGAGGTCTCGCCGACAACGCCAGCTCGCTGATGATCGCGAACGCCGACGGCAGCCAGCCGCGCACTGTGGTCACCCGCAAGCGGCCGAAACAGTTTTCGCTCGACGGCGTCGCGTGGTCTCCGGATGGCCTGCGTGTCGCCGCCTCGGGAGGCGACGGCCCGCTGCGCGGCGAGATCGTGCTGGTCGAGGACGCCACCGGCACCGAGCAGATACTGCCGACGCCGGACTGGCGTCAGGTGACCGGCCTCGCCTGGCTCCCGGACGGCCTCAGCCTGCTGGCCAATGCGCAGGAGTCCGCCGCGGAATCCTCGAGCCAGATCTTTCTCGTGAGCTATCCGTCCGGATCCGCGCGCCGGATCACCAACGATCTCACCACCTATTCGGGGCTGGGCATCGCGCCCGATGGCCGATCGTTCGTCTGCATCCGCAACGAGCGGCGCGCCTCGATCTGGACGATGCCGCTGACCGATGCGAGCAAGGCCGTCGCAGTTTCGGCCGAGGCCGGTCCAGACGATGGAGTTCACGGGATTGCGTGGAGCCCTGACGGGCGCATCGTCTATACGACCGAAGCCAGCGGCAATCCGGACATCTGGATCATGAACGCCGACGGTTCCCGGCGTGTGCAGCTCACGGCGGCCAAGGGCCAGGACATGTCGCCGCGCGTGACCGCGGACGGCAAGTACATCGTGTTCGTGTCGGACCGCGACGGCGGTTTGCGCGCCTGGCGCATGGGGCTCGACGGCAGCGGGAGCATGCGCCTGGCCAGCGATCAGATCGCGCGATCCCGCGTGGCGCTGTCGGCCGACAGCCAGTGGGTCTATTACAGCGATTTCTCGGGAGACGCGCGCCGGGTGTCGATTGCCGGCGGGACGCCAGTCTCGCTCTTTTCGGCGGAGACCGTGAAGGATCTGGGCGAGCCCCTCCCGCCGGACTTCCACGAGCCGATGCCGTCTCCAGACGGCGCCCATATCGCGGGGCATTATGCCGATGCCGCGTCGCGGGGCGAGCGGATCGTGCTGATCGCGCTGAAGGGTGGCGGGATGAAGCGGTTTCCGGCCGTGCCGGCCTTCTCCATCTTTGCGCCCGATGGCCGGTCGTTCGTGTACCTCGACACCCGGGTGGGCGTGTCGAACCTGGTGCGGTATCCGATTGCCGGAGGCGCGGCTGTGCCCCTGACGAAGTTCACGTCCGAGCAGATCTTCAACTACGCGCTGGCCCCCGACCAGCGATCGGCGGCGCTCGTGCGCGGCCGCGTCGCCTCCGACGTCGTGCTGATCTCGACTGGGACGAGGTAGGAGATCATCGTTGCTACTGTCAATTGAATGTCCTCACACGACGTCATCGCGGATCTGAAGGCGCTGGCCGCTCGGACGGCGACGCCCGACGGCGCGCAGCGGCTCGCCTGGGGGCCCGTGTGGCGCGACGCGCGGACGTGGTTCGCCGGCAGGGCTGCGGAGATCGGCCTCGAGGTTTCGACCGATGCGGCCGGCAACAACTGGGTCACGTTGCCGGGCGAGTCCCCCGACACGGTGATCGTCGGCGGCCACCTTGACTCGGTGCCAAACGGCGGGTGGCTCGACGGCGCGCTTGGGGTCACGGCTGGTCTCGAGGCGCTGCGGATGTATGCCGGACGGCGGCCGCCGGTCACGCTCGCCGTCGTGGACTGGGCGGACGAGGAGGGCGCGCGCTTCGGGCGCAGCCTGCTCGGATCATCGGCCGCTGGCGGAAGCCTGAAGGTGGACGAGGTGCGGGATCTCGTTGACAAGCAGGGGACGCGGCTCGTCGATGCGCTGAAGGAGAACGGCGTCGCGCTGGATCGCATCCTCGACGCCCACCTGTCGCTGAAGAAAATTCCCGCGCGCGCCTATCTTGAACTACACATCGAGCAGGGACCCGTCCTCGAATCGATGAACAAGCCGACCGGCGTGGTCCTCGGCACCTTCGGTGTCGAGCGCCACATGATCCGGTTCGTCGGGCAGGCGGCGCACTCAGGATCGACGCCGATTCCGATGCGTCGCGACGCGTTCCTCGCGGCCGCGCAGGCCGCGATCGAATGCCGCGAGATCGCGAGGCGCCATTCCACACCTGCGGCCGGCGTCGTCTGCACCGTTGGCGTTGTGAAGGTGGAGCCGGGAATCGTGACCGCCGTTCCGGGCGTGTGCGAGATCTCGCTCGACCAGCGCGCGCTCGATCCGGCCGTGCTCGCGCGGATGCTGGCCGATGCCCGGGCCGCGTCCGAACGCGCCGCGGCGGAGAACAACGTGTCGGTCGAGTGGCGGACGCTCTGGCGCATCGAGCCGCGTCCCTTCGACCCGCGGCTGCTCGATCTGTGCGAATCTGCCGTCCGCGAGGTGACCGGCCACGCGCCGCGCCTCCCCTCCGGTCCGCTGCACGACGCCGCCGAAATGGTGCCGCACATGCCAGCTGTGATGATGTTCGCCTACTCCTCCCGCGGTCTCTCGCACTGCAAGGAGGAAGACACCCCGGAACCGTATCTTCTCCAGACCATCGACGCGTTCCTCCTGCTGGTGCGAAAAACCGTCGAGCTGTAGCAGGGATTAGGGATAAGGGATTTGGGATTAAGGGATTAGGGATTAGGGATTAAGGATTAAGGATTTCCATGATGCGTAAGCTAGTCATTCTGATCGCCCTGATTGCCACCGGCGCCGACCTCGCGGCGCAGCGGCGCGGGGGTGGGAGCGCCACTCTGGCTCTGTTCGTCACGGATTCTTCCGGCGCGCCGATTCCCGACGTGCTGGTGAGTCTCGAGGGCCCCACACGACGCAGCGCGAGAACGGAAGGGGGCCGGCTAGCGCTCGAGCGTCTCACGCCGGGCAACTACCGGCTGCGCTTCGAGCGTGAGGGGTTTGTCACGCTCGAACGCGAACTGGTCGCACGAGGCGGCGCGCCGATGGACGTCAAGGTCACGCTGCGGCGCGTGCTGCTTCCGCTGCCGGCGCCCGTGCCTCCGCTGCCGCCGAATCCGTCGAAACCGGGCGCCGAGGGCAGGGCGGTCGTCCTCGACCTGCCGACGATCATCGAGAAGGAATTCGTCGGGCGCGCGCCGTCGAGAACGACGTCGCTTGCCTGCGGCGCGGTCGGAACCTCGACGCTCATTCAGCTGAAGCAGCCGCTGGCCGAACACACGCATGCGGACGCGGACGAGACGCTCTACATCGTCGCCGGTGCGGGCACCGCGCAGATGCAAGGGCGATCGTATCCGCTGCAGGCGGGCGTCTTCGTGTTCGTCCCGCGCGGTGTCCCGCATGCACTCGCCGCGTCCGGCCGCGCACCGCTGACCGTGCTGTCCACGAGGGCCGGCGAACCCTGCGGCGCCGCGGCGCCGCCGGGGCGCTAAGCGAGCCTTGTTTGCCGTGTTGTTCGCCGTCGCCGTCCTCAACGTGAGGAAGCCGGAGGTGCACACGCGCCTGATGCTCGTCGCGACGGCGTCGATGCTCCAGGCGGCTGTCGGCCGGTGGTTTCTGCTGTTCCTCGCGCCGGCACGCGCGCCTGGCGCGATCGGCCCGGTGAGCCTGCCTCCGGTCGTCGTCACGGTGATGCCCGGGCTCGTCGTGGATCTGTTGATTGTCGCGGCGATGATTCACGATCGCCGGACCACGGGCCGTGTCCACCGCGTGTATTGGATTGCCGGCGCATGCGTGATCGCGGTGCAGGTGCTGCGGGTGCCGCTCAGCACCACCAGCGGCTGGACGCAGGTGACCCACTGGCTGGTGGCGCTGCTCGCGTAACGCGCCGCAGCCTAACCGCGCGGCTGTTCGAGGCTCGTGATCCGAATCTCGTCCTCGTCGAGCCTCTCTGTATGGCGGGCTGGTCCGTCGGCGAGCACTTTGACGTAGTCCCTGAACTGCTTGGCCGACGCCCGGCGACGTTGTAATCCGCGATCGATCCGCCTCGCCAGGGCGAAGGAGACACATGAGCCTGACATTCGACCTCGCGGGCAAGACCGCACTCGTCACCGGCGCCTCGTCCGGACTTGGCGTGACCTTCGCTCGCGCGCTGGCGAAGGCCGGGGCCAGCGTCGTCCTTGCCGCGCGACGTGTCGATCGCCTCGACCACTTGGCGGCGGAGATAGCATCAGGAGGCGGAACCGCCTTGGCTGTGAAATGCGACGTCGGGGAGCCTGCCTCCGTGGCGGCCACCGTCGCCGCCGCGGCGAGTCGTTTCGGGCGCGTGGATGTGCTCGTCAACGGCGCGGGCGTTGTGGCTGAAGGAGGGATCGTCCCCGAAAAAGTGCCGCCGGAGATTTTCGAACAAACCGTCCGCGTCAACGTGCTGGGGACGTGGAACACCTGCCGCGAGGTAGCCGCGTTGATGCTGGCGGACGGCAAAGGTGGCTCCATCATCAACATCGCGTCGGTGGCCGGGATGGCGGGTATCGGGGGCTTTCCTCCAGCGTATCAGGCGTCGAAGGCGGCCGTGATCAACCTCACGCGGTCGCTCGCCTGCAGCTGGGCGGACCGGGGCATTCGCGTCAACGCGCTCGCCCCCGGCTGGTTCCCCAGCGAGATGACCGATCAGGTGTTCGCGATTCCGGCATTCAGAACCTGGGTGTCCGAATCCGCCCCGATGAAGCGCGTCGGCGATCCGGAGGAGCTCGTGGGAGCATTGCTGTTCCTCGCCACCACGGCGTCGAGCTTCGTCACGGGTCATACGCTCGTGGTAGACGGAGGGCTGTCGGCCGCAGGCTCGGGTGGTGGCATTCCTGAGGAGGTCGCCCGCGTGTTCGAGCAGGCGCTGCCAAATGGATTGGGTAAACGCATCCAAAGCCCATCGCGTAAAGCCTAGGACTGTGTCAAAACCCGTGTCAGGCGCGGGTCCTGGCCGCGGTCAGCCCCACCGGGTGCTCGGACGAAAAGCACAGTAACGGGGGACGTCCTGCGCGCCCGGCGGGGCGCCCCGCCCGCGGCCACCCGCTATCGGGTTTTGAAACCAGTTCTAGGCCTGGAGGCCCGAACCCAGAGCCTCGAGCCTAGAGCCTGCCGCGGTATCCACGAACAGCGAACAGTTTGGATGCCGGCGTAGAAGCGAT
>JANNHC010000732.1:0-2526 GCA_031404215.1 Acidobacteriota bacterium | reverse complement strand
CCGCCCCCCGCGCCGGTCACGCGTGGGAGTTACGGAAAGAAACTGCAACAACCAACAGCAACACGCTTGGGTTGTTTGTCTTCAGCCCCTCGCGTGACCTGCCGCCGCGCGAAGCGCGGCGTTGGCCGCCGAAGTCTCTCTCGTCTCCGTTCCTCCGAGCCTCCGTGTTTAAAGTTTGTGCCGTTCTCTCCGTACCCTCCGTGCCCCCCGTCCCTGTTTCTCCGTCTCCCGTCTCCCAGCCCACCTCTGGCGGATGAAGTAGGATTCCCCCGGAGGATTCCCTTGATACGCCGTCCCGCCCTCATTGCCCTCGTGTGCGCATCGGCTGTTCTGCCGGTGCCCGCCCAACAAAAGCCCTCGGTCGGCGATCTGAAGACGACGGCCGAAGCGAGCGGCTTCAAGTCGACGTCGACCTACGACGAGGTCGTGACGTTCATGAAGGCGGTCGACGAGGCGTCGCCGATCATCCACTACACGACCTACGGCACGACGCACGAGGGCCGCGCGATGCCGATGGCCGTCGTCGGCACCGGGTTGAAGGATGTGAGCGCCGCGGCGGTGAAAGGGAGCGGCAAGCTGCGCGTGCACATCCAGGGCAACGTGCATGCCGGCGAAGTCGAGGGCAAGGAGTCGGCCCAGATCCTCCTGCGCGAGTTCGCGCTCGGCCAGCACCAGGACTGGCTGCAGTCGATGGTCTTCCTGGTGACGCCGATCTACAACGCTGACGGGAACGAGAAGTTCGCCCTGACCAACCGCCAGCGGCAGAACGGGCCGATCAACGGGATGGGGACGCGGCCCAACGCGCAGAACCTGAACATCAATCGCGACTACATGAAGCTCGACACGCCGGAAGCGAAGGCGTTCGTGAAGCTGTGGAACGACTACGATCCGCACATCGGCTTCGACCTGCACACCTCCGACGGCTCGTACCACGGCTACCACCTGACCTACTCGCCGCCGCTCAATCCCGACACCGACCCGGCGATCATGAAGCTGATGACGGACGAATGGTTTCCGTCGGTGACGAAAGAGATGAAGGCGAAGCACGGCTGGGAGTCGTACTACTACGGGAACGTCTCGACGCCGGGCGGCCGTGGTGCCGGAGGAGGTCCGCCTGCGCTCCCTGGCTCGCGTGGAGCTTCGGCGGGACAGGCGCCGCCTGCGGCGGCACCTGGCGGTGGACGGGGCCGCGGACAAGGCCGCGGACAAGGCCAACCCTGCGTGAACGTCGCGGCGCCTGAAGGCGTGACCCGGGCCTGGGCGACCTTCGAACACGGCCCGCGCTTCCACAACAACTATGTCGGCCTGCGCAATCGCTTCGCGCTCTTGAGCGAGGCCTACGCCTACGCGACCTTCGAGGACCGCATCAAGGCGACGAACTATTTCATGGACGCGGCGCTCAACTTCGCGCACCGCCATGCCGCGCGTCTCAAGAAGACCATTGCCGCCGCCGACCGCGCCAGGGTCGACGCCGCGGTCCTCGCGACGACGTCCCGGATGAAGCGCGGCGGGATGGTGGAAATCCTCATGGGCGAAGTGGAGGCCGTCAAGAACCCGGTCAACGGCGCCGACATGTGCCACCGCAAGGACGTCGTGAAGCCGGAGCAGATGGCCGACATGTTGTGGTTCGAGCCGGCCACGACCGAGACCGCGCCGAAGGCGTACTACGTCCCAGCCGATGCCACAAAAGCGATCGACCTGCTGAAGGCCCACGGCGTCCAGATGAAAGCCGTCATCCAACCGGTCAAGGGGCTCGAGCAGTTCACGATCGACGCCAGTACCGCGGGACAGCTTTTCGAAGGACATTCGATGCGCAAGGTTGAAGGGAAGTGGCAGTCCGCGCCGGACGCGTCCGCGCCGAAGGGGGCCTGGGAGGTCTCGATGACGCAACCGCTCGCGCGACTCGCGTTCTACCTGCTCGAGCCTGCGTCGGACGACGGCCTGGTGAACTGGAACGTCCTCGACGATCAGCTCAAGGATGCGAAGACGTATCCAATTCTGCGGAGGAAGTAATGAGCCGGACACTAAGAGCTGGGAGCCGTAAGCCGAAAGCTGAAAGCTGGGAGCTGAAAGCTGGGAGCTGGAAGCTGGAAACCGGCAACTGGAAGCGGCGCGTCGCCATTGCGGTCGGCTGTCTTGTGCTGGCGGCCGACTTGTCCGGCCAGAGCGCCACCTTCAAGGCCCCGGTTCCGCGGTTTGCCGATCCCGACCGGCGCGCGAAACTCGCGACGGCGTTTCCCGAGATCGACAAGCTGTTCCAGGACTACGCCGCCGCCGCGCACGTCCCCGGCGCGGCGTGGGGCATCGTCATCGACGGCGAGCTCGCGCACAGCGGCGTGACGGGATATCGCGACGTGCCGTCGAAGGCCCCCGTCACTCCGGACTCGGTCTTCCGCATCGCGTCGATGACGAAGAGCTTCACCGCCCTCGCGATCCTCAAGCTGCGCGACGAAGGCAGGTTGTCGCTGGACGATCCGGCGGAAAAGTACGTGCCGGAGATGACGTCGCTGGTGTACCCGACGAGTG
>JANNHC010000731.1:0-1505 GCA_031404215.1 Acidobacteriota bacterium | reverse complement strand
GACCCGCATCAGCGGTCAGAACCGAACCATCCTGGTCTCGACCCACGACGACGACTTCGCGCGCCGATGGGCGACGGTGACCCTACACATGCACGACGGGGCAATCCTTAATCCCTAATCCCTAATCCCTAATCCTTGATCCCCCACCCTTCTAATTCGCAGCCACGTACTTCTCCAGCCACGCCCGGACTTCGCGGTAGAACACGCGGCTGTTTTCTCCCTTCAGGATCCAGTGGTTTTCGTCGGGCCACACGAGTAGCTTCGACGGCACGTTCATGCGCTGGAGCGCCGAGTACATCGTCAAGGTATTCCCCATGGGCACGCGGAAATCGTTGTCGCCCACGGAGAGCAGCATCGGCGTTTTGAACTGGCCGGCCTTGGCGAGCGGGCTCTGCTCGATCCACTTCCGGGGGTTTTCCCAGTACGGCCCACCCATCATGAGCTCGCGGTGGTAGATCCCGTCGCTCATGCCCCACTGCATGTCGAGCGTCGCCAGTCCGGCGTGGCTGATGATGGCCTTGTAGCGCGTGGTCGTGCCCTCCATCCAGTTGGCAAGATGCCCGCCGTAGCTCGCGCCGCCGGCGGCCTGCCGCGTGCCGTCGATGAAGGGGAACCGCTTGATCGCCTCGTCCGCCGCGTCGTTGATGTCGTCGGCGGGGCCCTTCAGCGGATCGCCGAGGATGTCGAGCGAGAACTTCTCGCCGTAGCCGGTGGAGCCGCGGTAGTCGGTCGCCACGAGGACGAACCCCGGATGGGCGAGCAGGTGATAGTTCCAGCGATAGGAAATCGAGTCGCGCCACGAGCTCGCGAACCCGCCGTGCATGAGCACGAAGAGCGGGTACTTCTTCGTCTCCTCGAAATTCGGGGGCAGCGCCACGAAGCTGTGAATGCGCCGGCCGTCCCGGCCGGTAAACCAGAAGTCGCGCAGCGGCCGCCAGTCGATCGATTCGGCCTTGCCCGAGTTGACCGACGTGAGGAAGTCCCGCTTCTTCGTCGCCGGGTCGATGCGGACGATTTCGAGCGGGTTGACCGCGCTTTCCCAGTTCGCGAACAGGATCGTGGACCGCGCGCGCGACGGGATATCGAGACCGGTGTACACGCCCTGCGGCGCGTCGATGACCAGCGTCGCGCTGCCTCCGGCCGCCGGCACGGCGTAGATGCGCTCGTGGCCGGCGTCTTCCGCGGTGAAGTAGATCGTCCGGCTGTCCGGCGTGAATGCCCAGGTGCCGACCGGCCGATCCAGTTCCTTCGCCATCGTGCGGACGGCGGACTGGGGCGTCATGGGCCATGCGGCGCATCCCAGGCGCGCCACGGCATAGACCGCGGGCTTCCCGTCGGTTCCGTTGAAGCAGATCGTCTTGCCGTCGGGGCTGAACTCCGGTCCACCGGCATCCCACCCGTCTGCGCCGAGGCGGACCGGTTCACCGCCGGCCAGCGGCACGTGCCAGAGCGAGGACACCACCATCGCGCGCGCGCCGGCATCCGCCTTGTCCGCCGCGGCGAAC
>JANNHC010000730.1:0-3840 GCA_031404215.1 Acidobacteriota bacterium | reverse complement strand
AGATAGAAACGTGACATCTCCGAATCCCTAATCCTTAATCCCTAAATCTAATCCCTGCCATCGAGCCACGCGCGGACGGCCAGGGCCTGCACGTCTTTGATCGCCATGCCGCGTTCGGTCGCGATCCGCGCGCAGTCGTCGAACTCCGGCGCAGCGTTCAGGACACGGCCGTCGCGGCTCGCGATTTTGAACCGGACGGAACCGACCGGTGTGTCAACGGCGCGGATTTCCCGATCGAGCGTGTCGCGCGACATCTCCTGGTATCGAATCCCGATGGTCGTCGTGTGCGTAAAGAGAACGGCCGCAATCGATTCCCGTGTCCCCGGCGGCGCGATCACGGTGACCAGAGTGCCGGGGCGGTTCTTCTTCATCTGGACGGCGGCGTAAAAGACGTCGAGCGCCCCCGCTTCAGCCAGGCGGTCCATGAGCGGGCCGAACAGTTGCGGATTCATGTCGTCGATTTCACATGCGATCTGCACGACCCGTTCGTCCCCTGCCGCGGCGCCGGTGCGCTCTCCCTTGAAGACCCGGAGCACGTTTGGCGTGTCCTTCGGATCGCGGTCGCCCGCGCCGTATCCGATACGCTCGATGCGCATGGACGGCAGGGGCCCGAACGCCCGCACGTAGGCAGTCACGAGCAGTGCGCCCGTCGGCGTCACGAGCTCAGAGGTGCCATGGCCGTACACGGGCGTGCCGGAGAGCAGCCGTGCCGTTGCCGGTGCGGGCACCGGAAAGACGCCGTGCGCGCAGCGCACGGTCCCGCCCCCCACATTCAACGGCGAGGCCGCGACATCGTCTATGCCGAACCACTCGAACGCGTACACGGCTCCGACGATGTCAATAATCGAATCGAGCGCGCCCACCTCGTGCAGGTGCACGCGCTCGATTGGCGTGCCGTGGATCTGGGCCTCCGCCTCGGCGAGCCGTTCGAACAGGTGCACCGCGCGATCCTGGCCTTCCGGGCTCAGCGATGACCGGCGGATAGCCGCCACGATGTGTTTGAGATGGTGGTGTTTGTGCGGGTGTGCGGCGTCCGCGGCTCCGGCTTTCTCAATCAGCCGGAACTTCGTCGCCGCCACGCCCGCCCGGCTCACCCGCTCGACCGTCACCTCTCCATACTCGATCGCAAGGCTGCCAAGCGCGGACCGCAGCCCGTCGAGGGGCAGCCCGAGATCGAGCAGGGCGCCCAGAATCATGTCGCCCGAGGCGCCGGAAAAACAGTCGAAGTACAGCGTCGCCAACTAGAACGTTCCCTCTTCCTTGAAGCTGTAGTACCGCACGTCAGCCAGGATGACGTGATCGATGACGTCGATTCCCATCAGGACTCCCGCCGCCGCAAGCCGCCGCGTCAACTCCATGTCGTCCCGGCTCGGCTTCGGATCGCCGGACGGGTGGTTGTGAAACAGCACCAGCGCCGCCGCGCCCGCGGCCGCCGCAGCGCCGAACACTTCACGCGGATGGACGATGCTGGCGTCGAGGGTGCCGACCGAGAGCACGACCGTCCGCAGCACGCGATGCTTCGTGTCGAGCAACAGCACGCCGAACTGCTCGACAGGCCGGTTGCCGTACTGCGGCAGGAGGAACTCCGCCGCCCCGCGGGGATTCACGATCTGCACGCGCTCGCGCGACGCGCGCGTCAGCGTCCGTCGTCCCAGCTCGACCGCGGCAAGGATCTGGGACGCGCGCGCGCTGCCGATTCCCGGGATGGCGCGCAAGTCGTCGTACCGCGCGCGGACCAGCCCATGCGCGCCGTCAGCCGCGCCGAGGACTGCGTTCGCGAGGTCCAGCGCACTCGCGCGCGCCCGCCCGTGCCCGAGCACGATCGCGAGCAACTCGTTGTCGCCCAGGGCGCCCGGCCCGAGCCGCTGCAGCTTTTCACGCGGTCGATCGTGCGGCGCGACGGCCTTCATCGTACACCATACCCTGCTATACTTTCGTGCTGATGCCTCGTCTGTCCGTCTTGCTCTGCACGATCATCTGCACGGTCGTGCTCTCCGCGGCATGTTCGGCCCCTCCCCAGAAAGAGATCGATCGCGCCCAACAGGCGATCGACGCCGCACGCGCCGCCGGCGCCGAACGGTACGCGCCCGAGGCCTACGCCACGGCGACCGCCGCGCTCCAGCAGTCGCACGAGGCCGTCGAACAGCGTGACTATCGCCTGGCGCTGTCGCGCGCTGTCGATGCGAGCGATCGCGCGCAGGAGGCCGAGCAAGCGGCGTCCGAGAACAAGACCAGGGCCCGCAGTGCGAGCGAAGCCGCGGTGAACGGCGCGACTGCGGCATTGAGGCAGCTCCAGGCGCGACTGAAGCTCGCCGAGGAAGCACGTGTGCCCCCCCGCGAGCTGGCGCCCGCACGCCGTACGGCCAAAGACGCGGAGGCGGCCCTGCAAAAAGCGCGCACGCTGCTCAGCTCAGGTGACTACGGCGGGGCGAGGACTGCGGTGTCGGGTCTGGATGAACAGATTCGCTCGGAGAATCGAGTGGTCGAGGCGGCGACGACGCTTCGGACCGCGCGGCGGGTGCCGCGCAAGCGGTAGGCGCGTCGGCAGTTCGCGCGGCGTCAGGGAGCCGCGCGGATCGCAGATTCTTCGGCGTTACTTCTTTCACCGGACCCGGGCAAAGACAATCTCACGCGGAGGTCGCAGAGAGCGGGCTTCCACCGACGCCGGCCTTGGCCGGCGTGTTGAGCACGGAGTGAGACCCGAAACAGGAAACGCCATCGAGCTGGACTCAGCGATCTCAGCGTTCGCCGCGCGAGATCTGGAGGCGAGCAATGATCAACCCCCGCCCAGCCAGACGGCTTCAGCAATGAGCTCGGCCCAACCCGTGAGGAACAGTCCCTCGCCGGTCCATTCGACCCGCTGCGCGCCTCCCGGCGACACGACCGACACGTCTCTTTTCGCGCCGCCGAACTGAATGGCAGCGACCGCCGCCGCGCAGGCACCCGTGCCCGACGCCTCCGTCGGGCCCACGCCGCGCTCCCAAATCAGTACCTTTACACGGTCGGGCGCTTCGACCGCCGCCAGCTCCACGTTCGTGCCCTCGGGAAAGTGCGGGTGGACGGCCAGCGCGGACGCGATGGTGTGCAGACGGTCTTCCGTGACCTCGCCGAGCACGACGCATTGCGGGTTCCCGACGCGCAGTGTCACAGCCTCCACGGCGCTCCCACCCACGTTGATTGTCTCGAGCGCCACCCGTTCCGGCATCCCCATGGACGCGCGAAACGTGTACCGGCCGTGTTCGTGACCGAGCAGCTCCAGGCGTTTGACGCCGGCCTCGGTCTGGATCTCAATGGGCGCCTGTTGGCCCGGCATGCTAACGCCGCGTTGTGACGCGATCCAGGCCGCCAAACACCTGACGCCGTTGCCGGACACTTCGGATCGGCTCCCATCCGCATTGAACAGGCGCATCGATGCGCCGGCCGGGTTCGTCGAGTAGACGATCAAGCCGTCGGCGCCCACCCCGCGATGCCGCTCGCAGATGGACCGGGCGAGCGCGGGCAGATCGGCGTCCGCCGCAACCGCCCGCGACTCGACGAGAATGAAATCGTTTCCGAAGGCGTGGGCCTTCACGAGCGTGAGAGACGTCATTTGCGGCAGAACCCGAGCAGGTGCCACCCGAATCGCCGGACAAGCGACCGGGGCACCGCGTTGAACGTGCCGACAAACACCGTATTGAACAGCGTGCCCTTCCAGCCTCCGTGCAATCGCGACTTCACCGGGAACCGTTCCTCGACAATGCGCACCTCGCGGAAGCCCTTGAGCAGCTCACGAAACTCGCCGGCGCTGTACTTGAGCAGCACCGGTGCATCCTCGTGTTCGAGCGGCACCTTCATCAGCTT